>CAMZGJ010000075.1 GCA_947306375.1 uncultured Spirochaetales bacterium | reverse complement strand
TCTGAACATCCTTCGGCTTTACGTAAACAGTTCTCATATTCAACACCTTTGTAAAATATTGCGGCTTCCGACTTCCTTCCGTGCATCCTTGGAAAACCGTGGGAAAGGGATTGTTTGGTTTCCTAAGCAGAAGGCATGTGCAGACGCACGGGTGAAACTATATATATTTAATAATTTCTTGTCTAGACGTGTTTTTCAGATTTTTTTCAATTTTGCTATTCCGCTGACGAAGTTTCCCGTTCTTCCGTCCTCGAACTTTATGACAAGTATGTCCTTGTTGCCGAATTTGTTGATTTTGATTACCTCACCCTTACCCATAAGGTCACTTTCAGCCCTGTCTCCGACCTTCCAGTCAGTAACGGGTTTTGCCTCAGGTTCTGTTTTGGACTTCTTGATTAAAGTTGCCTTGGGTTTCCAGTCATCCTCATACTTGTCACGGGCAGGCTTTATGTACTTTGAGCTGTAGTCGGTTGTATCCCTTGAGGTGCCTGAACTTCTGTAGGAGCGGTAGGAATTATAGGAAGCAAAAGGATTTGCATAGCCGTAGGAGGGTTTTTTATAGTCCGCCTCATCATGTTTTTCTATGTGCTCCTTCCTGATTTCAGAGAGGAAGCGTGACGGGGTATGCATGCTTGTATGGCCCCACATCATTCTGGAGGACGCGCTTATTATGTAAAGCTCCTTCCTTGCGCGGGTAAAGGCCACGTAGCAGATACGTCTCTCCTCTTCAAGGTCTGCTTCAGTCCAGCCCTCACGCAGGGAGGGGAAAATCTCATCTTCCATGCCGGTGACAAAGACGCGGTCAAACTCAAGACCCTTGGTGTTGTGCATGGTAATGAGGGTAACGCCGTCGGTTGCCTTTCCTTCCGTCTGCTCAAGTGAGGACGGATCCAGCGAGACATACTCCAGGAAGGCATGAATGCCCTCCATGCCGGTGCAGAAGGCTTCTGCGGTGAGCATGTTCACAAGCTGGTTCAGGTTTTCAACTCTGGAGGAGTCCTTTGCATGCTCATCCTTATCTCTTTTGGTGTAATACTCCATTATTCCGAACTCAGCCAGAAGTTTACGTAACAATGTACTGTTATCTGTTTTATCAAGTTCTATGTAACCGCTTTCCCATGCGCGCACAAACTCCTGAAGGCCGGTTGCTGCCCTGCCTTTTACCTCTCCGTCCTCCATGAGGGTACGGCAGGCATCAAGCATGTTGCCGCCTTTTTCAATAATCTTCTCAACCGTTGCAGGGCCTATTCCGCGGGTTGGCTTGTTCACCATGCGCTCAAAGGCCACGCTGTCACGCGGGTTGGCAAGAAGGCTGATAAGGGCAATTGCATCCCGCACTTCCTCACGGTCATAGAACCTGAGGGAGCCTACAATCCTGTAGGGAATGTTGTTCATTATGAAGCGGTCTTCAAAAGCCTTTGACTGTGCATTTGTCCTGTAGAGGACCGCCGTGGAGTTGTAGCTCTCCCGTGGTGAGCGCTTGAGTATGTCTATTACTTTCTGCGCCTCATCGTATTCAGTGTTCACAAAGTAGAGGGCGGGCTTCATTCCTCCTGAGTTTTCCGCGCTCAGGTCCTTGGCCGCGCGGGAGGAGTTGTTGGTTATCACGTCCCTGGCGGCATTGAGTATGTGCTCCGTGCAGCGGTAGTTTCTCCCAAGAACCACGGTTTTTGTATCTTTGAAGGTCTTGGGAAAGTTGAGTATGTTCTCAACCTGGGCTCCGCGGAAACGGTAGATGCTCTGGTCATCATCTCCCACAACGCAGAGAAAGGTCTGCGGGCCCTTGAGCAGTTGCAGAAGAAGGAACTGGGCCGTGTTTGAGTCCTGGTACTCGTCCACAAGTATGACCTTGAAGCGGCTGTGAATGTATTCCCGCACATCCGGATGGTCCTTGAGCAGGGTAATGCTCTTTAAAATCATGTCCGCAAAGTCAACGTTGCCCGTCTGATCCAGACGTTTCTGATAGGTGTTGTAGAACTCCGTCAGCTGGGAGTTGATTGCCGGCGGCTTCTGCATGCGGTCCTTGAGGCCGGAGATTTTTCTTGCAGCGTCATCTATGTCCTTTTTGGGGTGGTTGGGGTAGCACTGCTGCAGAAGAGCTGCGCTTTCCCGGTCATCATAGATGGTGAAGTTTTTGGAAAGACCGGCCTGCTCGTAATATCGGCGCAGAAGCCAGACCCCGAAGGAGTGGAAGGTGCGGATCATGCACTGTGAGGCCGTTTCCGTTCCCACGTAGGCGGCAACACGGTCACGCATCTCTGCACAGGCCTTGTTTGTGAAGGTGACGGCAAGTATTTCCCACGGACGGGCAAGACCGCTGAGGATGGTGTATGCAATTTTGGTGGTGATTACACGGGTTTTTCCGCTTCCGGCTCCGGCAAAGACCAGCAGTGAGCCGTCATTGATCAGAACCGCCTGTCTCTGCTGTTCATTAAGGCCTGCAAGGAGGCTGTCTATGTTCTCAGTCAATTTTCACCGCCTCCAGGTCTATTCCGTTGACCCTCACAATCTCACAGTCATATACACAGCCGGCCTTCATACCTCTTCCGTTGACAACGGTAAGGCCGTCCACCTCAGGCGCCTGGGCATAGGTCCTTCCTATGGCCATGGCCGTGTCCTCCATAACTTCCTCAATAAGCACCGGCAGTCTCCTGCCGATAAACTCATGTAGCGCTTCATTTGTTATCTTCTGCTGGGTGCTTTCAAGCTTTTTCTGCCAGAGTGCGGCCTTTTTGCAAAGCTCTTTGTGCTCCTGTTCAGTTGTCATGTCAAAGGCGGGTGTGTCCTCTTCAAGGGAGTAGATGAAAGAGCCCATCCATGTGAAACGGCAGCGCTTTATGAAGGAGCGGACTATCTCAAAGTCCTCCTCACAGTCTCCGGGGAAGCCCAGCATTATTGTGGTTCTTATAACACTGTCCGGCATGGCCGTTCTTATCTTTTCCACAAGATTTGCATAGGTCTCCTGATTTCCGGTTCTCTTCATGGGCCGGAGAAGATGTGCACTTGCGTGCTGGAACGGAATGTCAAAGTAGTGCATGACTTTTCTGCATTCTTTTATGGTGCTTATTATCTCATCCGTCATCCAGTCCGGGTGGATGTAGAGCATTCTGATTGCAAAATCTCCGTCAATGGAGTCCAAAGCCTTCAGAAGTTCCGCAAAGTGGCTTTTGCCGTCAAAGTCATAACCGTAGGCGGCAAGGTCCTGAGCTACTATGTTTATCTCTTTTATTCCCTCCCTGACCAGACGGCTTGCCTCCTGAATCACGGCCTTCATGGGTCTGCTTCTGAGACTGCCTCTGATGAGGGGTATGGCACAGTAGCCGCAGCGGTGGTTGCAGCCCTCCGATATCTTGAGGAAGGCGCTTCCGGGATAGTTGAAGAGCCTGTTTCTGGTATCGTCCTCACTGTCCGGGTCAGGATAGTCAGGAGTAAGGCGGACAGGACTTTGTAAGGCATCCTGATTTTCTTGTTTATTTTCAAGTATTGAAACAAGTTGAGTTATCTGATTGAGGTCTCTGTTTCCAAAGATTGCATCGGCCTCGGGAAGTTCTTTTTCAAGCTCATCCGCATAGCGCTGGGACAGGCAGCCCGCAAGTATTATCTTTGCCCCGGGGTACTGATTTCTCAGTTCAAAGAAAGTGTTTACGCTCTCCTCACGGGCGCTTTCTATGAAGCCGCAGGTGTTGACTATTATGAGGTCTGCCTTATCGGAGTCTTCTGCAATTGTCATGCCGGCTTTTTCAAGCCTGTGGGCCATGACTTCCGCATCCACCTGGTTCTTGGCACATCCCAGATTCTCAAAATAAACGCTCTTCATTTTTCTGTTCATATTTATCCCTGTGATTGTGGCAGAAACATCAGATTTGAACAAGACAAGATGAGTCTCTGAGGTAACAGAGATACCCCTTTATCTCCATGTCCGGATAAGCACCGGCGGCGGCCTTCATGTAGGTCTGCACCTGGATTCTGTGCTCATCAGGATCTTTGATTATGTCCGTCTTGAAATCTATGACAATTATTTCCTTCTGCGCCGTGTTTTCCGCAAGAAGGTCCATGCTTCCCTTGAGCATCTTTCCAAGTTCAGGGTCATACATCAGGAATCTGCGTTCCGGATACAGAGTGAAGCTCTTTTGCTTTAGTTCTTTGTATAAAGAGCTGTTGAGGAAGGACTGAGCAAGAGTCTTTGCATCCCTTATGAATACCTCTCTGTCCTCCGCGCCCAACTCTGTCTTGAGCTCCGGCTCCGCCCTGGAAAGGATTGCGGCTTCTATGAGGGCATGGACGTATGTTCCGAAGTCCGTCTGAAGGCCCTTTTCCTGAATAAAGGCATCTGAGTCAAGGCTCCTCAGCATTGTTCCGTGTCTTTCCTCATGAGCCTGAGCAGACAGGGAGGTAACAGGAATTGTATTGCTCTCAAGGTCAAAAGAATCCTGCTTTGCGTTCTCATACCAGGGAGCTTTGAGGTTAAGCTGCTCCCAGGTAAGGCGGCTTGTGGAGAAGGTCTTTTCAAGTTCAATTCTTTCAAATGTCCTTGTTTCAAGGTAGGACGGAACATTGGAAACCGTCAATTCAGTAACATTCTGTACAATATCCGTGGATTTGAGCAGAAGTTCATAGAGCGTAGATCCGGATCTTGAGACGTTGGGTGCGCAGGAGAAGACAAGGTGCTGTTCTGCCCTTGTTGCCGCCACATAGATAAGGCGTTTGAGCTCTGCCTCATTTCTCTGTTTCTCGGTATCTCCGAAGACCCGGGTTCTCAGGTTTATGAGTCTGTTCTTTCCGCTCTTTTTGTCCCTCTCAATTGAAAGGGGAAGACAGAGATTGTCCGAGACAAAGCTCATCTGCGTTGACTTGTCCACAGTTGTCCGGCAGTCCATTCCGGCTATTATGACTATGGGGAACTGAAGTCCCTTGGATTTGTGAATTGTCATCATCTTCACGCCGGCGGTGCGGTCTCCGAAGAGGTTAAGGTCCTTGTGTCCCAGGTCTCCGGCCTTGATGTAGGCTCTCAGTTCCTCAAGGAATGAGACAAGGTCCCCGCCCCTTCTTTCACAGTCCGAGGCAAGTGCGTATAGCCAGACGTAGTGTTCACTGTAGACCTGGTTTGCAGGGTTTGTGATTATGAAGCTTCTGTATCCCAGGTCAAACCAGATATAGTCCAGCGCGGCGCGGAAACCGCGTTGTACAACCACGGATTGCAGTTTTTCAGTGTTTTCTCCCTCAAGGGCACGCCTGAGCGGGCTGTTGAGAACAGCCTTTCTGCAGACTGCGTCGTCGGGGTAGACAAGGAGGTTGAGGAGGCTGTAGAAATCGCTGGCAAGCGCTTCCTGCATAAGATCCTTGGTCTGAGTGAGGCTGTAAGGGATGCCGTTGAGAC
>CAMZGJ010000074.1 GCA_947306375.1 uncultured Spirochaetales bacterium | reverse complement strand
TACTGTAACAACAAAGCTGCCCTCAAGATTTACCGCCAACCTGCCCAAGATAGGCCTTACATACGTACTGAACACAAACCTCTTCAGTTATTCTGAAAAGACAGGTGTAAAGACATTTGAGACCATGGATTGGTCAAAGACCTGGGTAACGGCCCATTCGGTCAAGCTTACAAGAAAGCTGTGGTACTTCAACTTCAGTGCAGAGCAGACCCTCAGACCTCTTGAGCTTGCAACCACACCCGGTTTCAGTTTCTCCTATGCCGGTTTTGCAGTCTCAGGAGACATTGTCCTGTACAATGAGAGGGAGAGCATGCTGGAGGGCAGCAAGGCCCATCTGAATCTTGGAATTACAAAGAACTACTGGAATTTCAGGCTCAACAACACCTACACCTTTGATGAAGGGGACTGGGACGGTTATTCTGCCACCCAAAGCTTCGGAATCCGGTTGTTCAAGGACAGAATAAGACTTTCCGAGACATCTGAATTCGAGAATCAGTTTGAATTCCGCAAGATGACCGTTCAGCTAAACTTTGATGAAAGCTCTGCCTCAATGTCCTTCAAGGACAGCACTTTAACCAAGGACCGTCTGCGTGTGATACTGAAGAAAACAGTCTCACCGTACTACAGGTGGAGGAACAGGATTGGATTTGAGGGAACATTCTCAACTGACTTCAACTATGACTTTTCCAACAAGTACTCAACAAGCCTGAACGCATCAATGCAGTTCAACTTTGCGGTAAGCCAATTCCTGGACATGTCCGTATCAGTCTCATCCTCCAACAACAGCTTCTACAAATACTTTGATGACAATGACCGGTTCAGCTTCTCACTCATGTGGAAGGACTTCATAAAGTCCCTGGACTTCTTCGGAGAAGGACGCAGCCAGACATCTTTTACGCTCAACAACGTCAAGATCTCAATTGTGCACTACATGAGCGCATGGAACCTCAACGTGGACGCAAAGGCCTCGGTTCAGACAGACTCAAACAACAAGCAGGTCTGGGTCCCGGAGATTTCCGTCTATGTCCAGTGGAATGACATTCCTGAGCTGAAGGTTGAGAATTACTATAATATGAATACCAAAGAATGGGAGAAATGAAATTGACATCGGGTTACGAAATTGAAAACGATGACTCTCTGAGACAGATCTGCGGGCCCAACGACTCCAACATCCCGTACCTTGAGGAGGTTACGGGCTGCAGGATTTCCGTCAGGGGCAACCGCCTTGAGTTTACGGGATCGCCGGAGGAGCGGGCGCTTTTGTCCAACCTGCTTGACAGGCTCATGGAGCTTTCCGTCGTCTCCGACGATATCTCGCGCCAGGACATTCTCATGGAGCTCAAGTCCCTTGACCGCAGCCCGGAGGAGGGCAGTTCCCGAATCATAACGGTGGGAACAAGGACAATCTACCCCAAGGGAAACAGACAGCTTGAGTATGTAAGGGCCATGGAAGGTTCACAGGTTGTCTTTGCAGTGGGACCCGCCGGCACGGGAAAGACCTTCCTTGCCACCAACTGGTGCCTTGGAGAGCTTCTGAGCGGAAGAAAGAACAAGATTGTCATTACCAGACCCGTTGTGGAAGCCGGAGAGAACCTGGGCTTCCTGCCGGGAGACCTCTCACAGAAACTCAATCCCTACCTCAAGCCCCTGTATGACAGCATGGAGGCCACTCTTTCTCCCAATACGGTAAAGCGCCTTGAGGAAAGCGGACAGATAGAGATTGCCCCGCTTGCATACATGAGGGGACGCAGCCTGAACAACGCCTGCGTTATCCTGGATGAGGCCCAGAACACCACGGTGGGCCAGATGAAAATGTTCCTTACTAGGCTGGGGGAGAACTCATGTGCTATAATTACCGGAGATATTACGCAGACCGACCTTCCCCACAACCAGAGAAGCGGTCTTGTGGATGCACTTGAAAGACTGGACGGTGTTGAGGGAGTTTCCTTCATAAGATTCTCAGGCCGTGACACCGTAAGGTCCAGAATAGTGCAGAGGATAATAAGTGCCTATGAAAAATAACAGCGGATTTCATAAAACGGCCTTTCAGAAAGTCCCCGGATACATCATCCTCATCTGCGTCTTCCTGCTGGCAGCCTCTTCAGTTGCCCTTGCAGGTTTTCTCAAGGTCAAGACCGGAGCCGAGTACAGAAGATACATTGTAAGCCTCCGTCCCGGACACATTGCGGAAGAGAACATAATTGCCAAGACCACGGTGGACGTTATTGACGAGGCAATGACTGAAGTAAACAGAAAGGCGGCGGAAGACGCAGTTCTGCCCGTTTTCTCATATTCCCTTGAAAAGACCATGAAGATGATAGGCGGATATGATGAGATGAGAAGCGCCCTTATATCTGGAAACTATGAAAGGGTTGCGGAGATTGTGGGTCAGGAGACCGCGGACAAGCTTGCGGGCCTTTCGGACAACTCCCTGCTTTCCGTCATCTATGAACTTCTGGAAAACATCTGCCGCGTGGGTTACTTTGATTCGGATGATGTTGCCTCCGTCATGGCCGGCGGTCACAGGGAAATAACCCTTACAAACAACTTCTTTGACGGAGTTGCGCGTGAGTCCGTAGTTGCTCTGGATTCCAATATTGTTACTACAAAGACAGTTACGGTCTTTGTGGTCAATATTCTCAATCAGTTTGACCAGGACATTGACCTGAAAGACATCTACATAATCCGTGATGTCCTTCTGTCCTTTCTTGAACCCAATGTCTACATGGATCAGATTCTCTACAGGCAGAGAATTGAGAGTGCAAGAAACGCTGTGGAGCCCACGGTTATCCACTTCAACCGCGGAGACATGATTCTTGAGCGTGACACCGTTGTAACCGAGGAGCAGATTCACATGCTCTCCCTTCTGGGCAACCAGACAACGCTCTCACTTGAGGAGTCTGTTTCCGACTTTGTATTCCAGTTCGCAATTATCTTCCTCCTCATGCTCCTGTTCATAGACAGCACAAACGGAGACAGGACAAGACTTCTTGTTTACTGCTTTTCAATGACTGTTCTGATCATGCTTTCCTGCGTGGTCACATACTTCAACGTCACATACGCAATCACCCGCTTTGATGTGGTTTTCATAGAGCCGTTCCTGCCCGTCCTCTTTGTCCCGGTCTTCCTTACAATGGCATCCGGACAGAAGATAATGGGTATGATTTCTTCCCTTATAATCAGTACAGTCATGCTCTTCATGCCGGATACGTCAATAATGACGTTCTTCTATTCCGTTGCATGCGGAGCCGCAGGCGTGTTCCTTGTCCGCTTCTTCAACAGGCGTCTGGACTCATTCTTCCAGTGGATTTTCAGCATTGCGGCAGTCTGTGCCATAGATGCGTTCTTTATGTTCAGGGAGATAGGATTTGATGACTGGCTTGTACTGTTCGGTGGAAGCGCCTTAATCATTACGGCTTCAATACTCCTTATCCTGATTCTTCTTCCCATCTACGAGAAGGTATTCAGACTGCCCACCAATTTCAGACTCAATGAGCTTGCATTCTCTGAAAACCCGCTTCTAACCAGACTTGAACAGGCAGCTCCGGGAACATACAGCCACAGCAAGAACGTTGCTGACCTTGCAAGGGCCGCAGCGGAAGCAGTGGGTGCCAATGAAATGATTGCCTATGTAGGCGGACTGTACCATGACATAGGAAAGACGGAGCATCCCGAGTACTTTGTTGAGAACCAGGCCATAATCAAGAACCACGTGCGCGCCGGTGCACAGAGGGGAAGGGAAGCCGGACTTCCGTCTGAAATTATTGATATTATTGCCAACCACCACGGCAACGACGTTATTTCCTACTTCTTCTATGAGGCCAAGAAGGACCTTGAGAACAACGAGCTTGGCCACAACACGGAGGTCAGGTCCGAAGACTTCAGATACCAGGCTGAGATTCCCTCATCCAGGGAATGCGCCATTGTCATGATCTGTGACGGCATAGAGGCGGCTGCAAGGACAATCAACGCCCCCACACCCGCAAAGTTCTCCAAACTGATCAACCAGATAATCCTCTCCAAGATTGAGCGCGGCCAGCTGAATGACTCCAAACTCACCATGGAGGACATAGATATAATAAGCAAGTCCGTCCTCAAGACACTCTCAGCCCAGTACCACTCCAGAATCGAGTATCCGGACGAGAACAAGGAAAACAAGGAAAAGAAAGAATGAATTCAATCCTCATAGAATATGCCGAACCCCGTTACCGCAAACTTGCACCCAGGAAGGAGGTCTCTGACTTTCTCAGGGCAGTCTGCCGGGAAGAGGGGATTGACGGGGCGGAGTTCTCCGTCACCTTCATAGGAGAGGAGGAGATGCACGCCCTGAACAGGCAGTACCGCGGCATAGATGACAGTACGGATATCCTCAGTTTTGCCGCCCAGGACGGCAATGAGGACTTTGCCTTCATTGCCGGTCCCCGCAGGTACAGGAACCTGGGCGATATTCTCATATGCCCCGAGGTTTTTGCCCGGAACGCTGAGGAATTCCACGTTTCTTTTGATGAAGAACTTCATAGACTTCTGATTCACGGTGTATTACACTTAAATGGAATGGATCATAAATCCAATGACGCGTCGGAGCCCATGCTCCGCCGTCAGGAAGATATATTGATTAAACTGTATTCTCAAATCCAAAAGGAGGATTAAAGTGAAAAATTCAGTAAAGAAAGTACTTAGTGTTCTGCTTCTTTCCGTAATTCTCATTGCCTCTGTCTACGCTCAGGCAATCTATGAAAGATCGGAAAAGCCGTACGCCGGAAAGACAGTTATTCTGCATACAAACGACGTTCACGGAGCACTTGAGGGCTATGCATACCTTCCCGTTCTCAGAGAGAAATTCGAGAGCCAGGGTGCAACGGTCATCATTGCCGACATGGGTGACTTCACAAACGGAAACACATATGTAAGCTACAGCAAGGGTCTTGATGCTGTTCTTCTCATGAATGCAGCAGGCTATGATGTTGCCACATTCGGTAACCATGAGTTTGACTTCGGTTATGACAACATCAAGAGCAACATTGCACAGGCTAATTTCCCAATGCTCTGCGCTGACGTACTTGACGGTGACTACTACATCGGTTATCCGTACATCTGGGCTGAAGAGAACGGAACATCCATCATGATGATCGGTCTTGAGACTCCCGTAACACAGACAAAGGTCAACCCCGTCTACGTTAAGGATCTTACCTTCCTTGAAGGTCAGGCCATGTTTGACAAGGTTCAGGAGATTATCGACTTCGGCAAGAAGGCCGGAATTGCAGATGTTGTTGTTATTCTTTCACACCTCGGCGTTGATGAAGAGGAAATGGGCAACAGATCAATTGACCTCTACAAGAACGTAAAGGGCATTGACTTCATCATGGACGGTCACGCACACGTTGTCATGACTGAAGGTCCCAACAAGGAGCCCATCCAGTCAAC
>CAMZGJ010000073.1 GCA_947306375.1 uncultured Spirochaetales bacterium | reverse complement strand
TCTTTCCAATTCGGCAATGTCCTGTGCGCTTGTTGCCCAGCTTGTTGCAAACCTTACCGCGGTATGGTTTCTGTCCGTCTTCTCCCAGAATTCTATGCCAACCTTTTTTGACAGCTGAACATACCTGGAATCCTCAAGAATAACGAACTGCTGGTTTGTGGGGGAATTAAGGAGGAAGGTGTAGCCCCTGTCCGAAAGGAGCTTTCTGACCTCCATGGCCCTGTCCACTGCGTTCTTTGCAATTCTGAAGTACAGGTTGTCGGTAAAAAGCACATCAAACTGGATGCCAAGCAGCCTTCCCTTTGCAAGAAGGCCTCCGCGCTGCTTCTTAAGACCGGTGAACCTGGCAGGTCTGTTGCCGTGAGTGAACACAACGGCCTCCCCGCACAGGGCACCCACCTTGGTGCCGCCCACGTAGAACACGTCTGAAAGCCGTGCGATATCCTCAGGCCTGGCGTCACACCGGGGGCTCATGAGGCCGTAACCCAGTCTTGCGCCGTCTATGAAAAGAGGCACATTATACTCAGTGCACACTGCCTTCAGATCCTCAAGCTCCCTGAGACTGTAGATTGTCCCGTACTCTGTGGGAAATGAAATGTAGACCATGCCGGGATACACCATGTGCTCATGGTTCTCATCCCCGTAGAAGAGCTTGAAATACTCCCTTACCTCATCTGCGCAGAGCTTTCCGTCGTGCTGGGGAAGAGCCATAACCTTGTGGCCGGTAATCTCAATTGCCCCGCTCTCATGGGCATTTACATGACCGGTAGCGGCGGAAACAACCCCGTCAGTGGGAGTGAGCATTGAGCTTATGACAATCTGGTTTGTCTGCGTGCCGCCCACAAGAAACTCAACCTGACCTTCCGGGCAGCCGAATGCCTTTTTAATCTTCTCCGCGGCCGCTGCACAGAAACGGTCGTTTCCGTAGCCGCGTGCAGGCTCCATGTTGGTCTCTGCCAGTTTTTCCAGTATGGCAGGATGGCAGCCCGTGTTGTAGTCACATACAAAATCAGTCATTGGCATGCCTTCTGTCGGCTTCAATGAGGTTCATCATGGACTGGACTGCAAGTTTGATAACAAGTGAAGTGTCATGGAGTTTGGGGTTCTCAAGACCCAGTTTCTCCCTCTCCTGGTTTCCGACTACAAAGAACATGGAGCCGCATCTTACCCTGAGGTAGGAGGCTACGGTGAACAGTGCGGCACTCTCCATCTCGGATGCCAGAACTCCAAGGCGCTTCCATGCCTCCCACTTGTTGTTCAGCATGTAGGAAACGGGCATTGCGTCCGGCTCATGCTGGCCGTAGAAGGAGTCCTTACACTGGACTATTCCCATATGGTAGCGGTACTTACCGTCAATTGCGGCATGGCGGCAGGCTGAAACTATGTCAAAGTTTGCAACAGCGGGGAACTCCTTGGGAGCGTACTCGTCACTGGTTCCCTCCATTCTGACGGCGCCGGTTGCAATAACGGCATCTCCGCCCATAACATTGAGGTCTATTCCCCCACATGTTCCCATTCTGAGGAAGGAGTCCGCACCGCACTTGGTAAGTTCCTCAAGTGCAATTGCCGCGGACGGTCCGCCTATTCCGGTGGATGTTACGCTTACCTTCTCACCCAGAAGATAGCCTGTGTAGGTCAGAAACTCCCTGCTGTCCGCAACCTGGTGGGCACCTTCAAGATGCTCTGCAATCAGCGGTACGCGCTTGGGGTCTCCGGGAAGAATTACATACCTTCCCACGTCACCTTTTTTTATATGAAGATGGTACTGGATTCCTGTTCCGTTCATGTAATCTGACATAGCGAACCTCCCTTTATGCGCAAAATGTCACATATACTGATTATCAGTCACATTTTTCAACTTAGCAAGTCTGCTTGGATCCGTTGTCTGCTCAATCATGTCAAAACGGAAAACCTCAAGACCGGTCTGAGTGTAATCCTTCTGAAGTGAGGCACACTCATGCATGCCAAGATCCAGCTTGAAGCGCTGTGAGGCACAGTCCTGCGTGTAGTCATTTGCCCAGAAGAGCCAGACCATGTCAGTCTTCAGATTTCTTATTTCCACAACTCCGCTTGTCTTTTCCATTTCAGCCCCTGAGCCTTACGTAGGTCTTGCCCTGCCCTCCGTCCTCCGGATGGGCAAAGAAGTATGACTGCACGGCTCCGTGAGTCTTGAGATGGGCATGTATTCCCGTGGAGAGAATGCCGTTTCCGTAGCCGTGGATTATTGAGAAATTATCAAGGCCGTGTACGCAGCAGGCCTCTATCTGGTTGTCTATCTCCTCAAGAGCCTCTTCAAGCCTGAAGCCCCTTACATCAATGGTTGGCTTGGGCATTACGCTCTTTACCGTGCCTGCATCATACAGGACTGCGGCCTTGTACGCCCTGTTTACAGGGACTGTTATCTCCGATTCCTTGAAGGTGAAGCGCAGCTGCCCTATGGCAACCTGCCACCTTCCGTCCTTCTCTTTGCGGACAATAACGCCCTCTCGCTTGTAAGGTCCGCACAGAACGTCCATGCCCTCCTTAAGCTCAACGTTCTCAGCCAGGGCCTGAAGCTCAGCCTCATCCATGGCATCAAGCTCCTTCTCCCGCTGCTCTATGTCCGTTTCAATGTCTTTGCGCTGCTTTTCAAGCTCCAGAATGTGCTGCTTGACCTTGAGGGTCTTCTCACGGGTAATCTCACCCTCCCTCAGTTCCTTTACAAGCTCCTCAAGCCTGCGTCTTGAGGCACTTACATAGTCATCAAAGTCCCTCAGTTCATCCTTTCTGACCCTGTTCTCGTAGGCCTTGAGTCTACGCTCTTCAGCCTCAAGCTCCATCTCATGGTTCTTTATTTCCTTGAGTCTCAGGTCAATCTCCTGCCTCTCAAGGTCTGCCTCCCTTTCCTTCTGCTCAAGGGAGCGGATTATGGAGCTTATCCTCACAGCTTCCTTGCCCATGTATTTTCTTGCGTTGTAAACAACTGACTTGGGCAGATGCATCCTGAACGCAGTGTCTATGGCATGGCTTTCTCCGGGAAGTCCGCTGATTACGCGGAACGTGGGCTCCAGGGTCTTTTCATCAAACTCCATGGAGGCATTCTGAACGCTCTTTGATGAATAAGCGTACTGTTTCAGAACTCCGTGGTGGCTTGTGGTAAGCGTGAGCATGGCTTTTTTGGTGCAGAACTCCAGAACTGACCTTGCAAGGGCGGCTCCCTCCTGGGGGTCCGTGCCGCTTCCAAGCTCATCCAGTATGACAAGAGACCTGTCCGTAAGGTTCCTCAGTACGGAGCCTATGTTCCTTAAATGTCCGCTGAAAGTGGAAAGGCTGTTTTCTATGCTCTGGTCATCTCCCATGTCGGTGAACACCCTGTCAAAGATTGCAAGGGAGCTTCCGTCTGAGGCAGGAACATAACCGCAGATCTGGTTAAGCAGAGAGAACAGACCAACCGTGTTCATGGTAACGGTCTTTCCGCCTGCGTTGGGTCCGGTAAGAACAACGGCCTTTGTGCCCTGCTCAACTTTGAAATCTATGGGAACACACTTCTCCTTTAAAAGCGGGTGTCTTGCCTTTATGAGGTTGCACACACAATCTTCCGCCTCCAGGACACGGGAGCATGAAGACTGCCTTATCCATGTGGCAAAGGTATAGAGAAAATCTGCAAATGCAACCTGTGAACTGAGGATTCTCAGGCTCTGCTCCGCCTCTCTTATCATGCTGCTCAGCTTTGCCAGAAGGCGGGCAATTTCTATCTCAATCTCCTGATTTGCAAGGTTTACCGCGTTGTTCATGTCCACAAGCCTGAACGGCTCCATAAAGACTGTGGCACCTGTCTGGGACATGCCCTGAACATAGCCGTCCACGCGGGATTTTGAGTCATTGTTCACCGGAAGGACCACACGTCCGTCACGCAGGACGGGACTGTCAGAGTTCATGAACGCGCTGTTTGAATTCATGTAGGAGCTTGCAAACTGTGAGCGCTCTGCCCTCTTCTGATCAGCCTTATCCCTCAGCGCCCTTACGGTGGGGTAGTTCTCCCTCACCCTGCCCGGGCTCTCAAGTATGCTGAAAATGGTGTTTTCAAGGTCCGTAAGAGCGTAATCCAACGGACTTATCACTTCCTCCGTGGCACCCGGAACACAGGTAAGAACGCCCCTTAAGGCCCTTGCGCTCTGAATGTACTCTGCCACAGAGTAGATTAGAGGGCCGTCTAGACGTACAGACGGGTCCGCAAGAAGGGCCTGAAAAACAGGCCTTATGTCCGGAAAAGCGGAGACATAAAGTTCTTTGTCCGCAGCCTCCGTCAGAGCAGAAACGGCCTGTGAGACCTCTTCCTGCCTCTTTCTCCAGACCTGGGGGTCTGCAATGGGCACTGCATTGCGCACTGCGTTTCTGCCCTCCTCACTGAGGCTGAGGGCCGATATGTTCTGAAGTACCAAATCTAATCCAAGGTCAGTTACGGTTCTTTTAAGTATCATTTTTTCTTAAGACCCCTGCTCCAGACCGGAAGGCGCTCCTGCATGCTGTCCAGAATTCTCAGGTAGCTTTCATACCTGTCTGCGTCTATCTCTCCGCTTTGTACCTTCTCAATAACGCCGCAGCCTTCCTCATTGACGTGAAGGCAGGAGTCAAACTCACATGTGCATTTTCCGAACTCCGGGAAGGCAAGAGAAACAAGGGCCGGGTCATCATGCGGGACTGAGATTTCCCTGAAGCCCGGTGTGTCTATGACCGTAAAGTCAGGTCCGTCCAGAACAACGGAGTAGTTTGTGGTGTGGTTGCCCCTGTTGTATTTCCAGTTAATCTCCCCCACCCGCTGCTTTACCTCAAGGCTGCGTCCCAGAAGGCGGTTCACAAGGGAGCTTTTTCCAACTCCGCTCTGGCCCACAAAGGCACAGACCTTGCCCCTGAGTATCTCTTTGAGGTCCTTTATGTTCTTTCCGGTCTTTGCAGAGACCTCTATGGTCTGAAAACCAAGCTCCGAATAAAGGGCAAATCTCTGTTCCTCTTCCTCTGAGAGCCCAATGTCACACTTGTTCAGGCAGATCAAAACCGGTACGTTGCGGCAGCATGCTATGACCCTGTCTGCAAAACGGGGCCTGAACGGAGGGCTGTCTGAGCTGCAGACACAGACCACAAGGTCCATGTTGGCGCAGATGCTCTGGTTGTTCTGGCTCTTGGAGCTCCACCTCTGGAAAAGCGAGCGTCTGTCATAACGAGATATTACCAGGCCCTCTGTATCAGAGCTTTTCTCAAACTCAATGACATCGCCCGCGACAAGCGGGTTGTACTCGCCTTCAGCCTGCCTCAGTACCTTGCCTTTTATGCGGCAGCTGTATACACGGAGGCTTTGCTCTTCCCTGACGGAGTAGATGTTGTTTATGGATTTGAGGACGCTTCCCTTCATATCTTTATATTAAGTTCTCTTTCAGCTGTGTTTCAAG
>CAMZGJ010000072.1 GCA_947306375.1 uncultured Spirochaetales bacterium | reverse complement strand
AGATTATGGCCTTTAGGCTTCTTGCTTGCAAGTGTGTCCCGCGTTATTATTTCATAGATGGATTACAGAGAACTGATTGAAGGAAAGATTCCGCCCTGGGTCATGCGCTTTATAAAGCTGACCGGCAAGGGGATTAATGACTTTGACATGATAAGGGACGGGGAAACCGTGCTGCTGGCGGTAAGCGGCGGCAAGGACTCGCTGGCCCTGGCGCTGGCGTTGAGCCTGAGACGCAAGTGGCTCCCCATCAAATACAACCTCAAAGCCATTATGATTGACTGGCTGGAGCACCCCATAGACAGTTCTGCGCGCCCTGCTCTGGAACAGTATTTCAAGGACCTGGACATTGACTTTGAAATCCGGCAGGAGAGCCAGTTTCCCACCAGCTTCAAGGACGATTTCAACTGTTATCTGTGCTCTCGCAACAGGCGCCGCATACTCTTTGAGATTGCCCGGGACGAAGGCTACCGCCTCATTGCCATGGGGCACCACCTGGATGACCTGACGGAGACCACAATGATGAATCTTTTCTTCCGCGCCGAGTTTGCCACAATGAACCCGGTGCAGGAGTTCTTTGATGGGAAGCTCTACGTGATAAGGCCCATGATAGAGGTGCACGAAAGTGTGACAATACGCCTGGCGCAGTACTACAACCTGCCGGTGATAAAACCGGTCTGCCCATACGACCAGACCAACATACGCGCCACTCTCAAGCCTCTGGTGAAGGAGCTTGTGCACATGGACGGCAGGACACGCGAGCACGTGTTCAACGCCCACGATTTCTCACAGTGCAGGATAAGGAGGGATGAAAATGGCAATTGAAATCCTTGACCCCGTTGTTGCCTCAAGAATTGCCGCAGGCGAGGTTGTGGAGCGTCCTGCCTCCGCCCTGAGGGAGATGCTGGACAACGCAATTGACAGCGGCGCCTCAAAGGTAAGTGTCTGGATTGAGGAGGGCGGAATCAGGAGCATTACCGTTTCCGACAACGGATGCGGCATACCATCCTCTGAGCTTCACATGGCCTTCAAGAGCCATGCCACAAGCAAGATAAAGACCCTTGATGACCTGTACAAACTTCAGTCCCTTGGCTTCCGCGGAGAGGCACTGTGCTCCATCTCCGCAGTAAGCACTCTGACCATACAGTCGGACGGAAAGAAGATGAGTTGCGACAACGGAGTCTGCTCCGCTCTGCTTCCCGGTTCCGTGACCGAAGGCACAACCGTGTGCATGGAGAATCTTTTTGAGAACATACCCGCAAGAAAACAGTTCCTGCGCCGTGCCTCCTCGGAGTACTCGGACTGCAGGAAGGTCTTTGTTGAAAAGGCCCTGGGCTTTGAGGGTGTGGAATTTCTCCTGTTCAATGACAATTCACTTGACATCCGCTTCCCCGCAGCGTCCAAAAAGGAGCGTGCCGTTCAGGCCATGGCCCTTACAAAGGAATTTGCAGGCTCTGCCCATGTTGTTGAGATGAGTCTTGAAGAGGAGCCGGTGAAGCTGTATGCGGTTTCCGGAGACCCCTCCTGCTACAGGCGGGACAGAACACAGGTGCGCGTCTTTGTGAACAGCCGCATTGTGGACAGCTACCAGCTTGTCCAGGCGGTTACATCCTCCTTCTCGGTTGCCCTTCCCGGCGGTGTCTTCCCCTATTTCTATCTGTTCATTGAAAACAGTCCGTCCCTTGTGGACTTCAATATCCATCCGTCCAAGCGCGAGTGCAAGCTCAGAAATGCAAGCATGATTTACGGCATGGTGACAAGGATGATAAGAGCCGCCCTTCTGGACAGAAGCCGCACGGAAAGCCGCAGGCTTGTACACCCGGAGGAAGATATCCAGCCCGTATTTGAAATTGAAACAAAGACTGAGGCGCCTAAGCCCCCGGTTTCCGGTTCTTTCAGATACTCTCAGAAGGCCCCTGAGGCACCGTCTTTCTCAGACAGGCAGTTCAGGCCCTCATGGCTTGAGAATGCAAAACAGATTCTGGGAACGGGTTCTTCAAAGTCAGCTTCCAGACCGGCGGAAAAGAAGAGCTCCGAGCCTGAGGCTGTGTCTGAGAACTGGAGATACATAGGCCAGGTTTTCAACACCTACCTTGTTGTTGAAAACGGTCCCAATCTGCTGTTCATTGACCAGCACGCAGCCCACGAGAGAATTCTCTTTGAGCAGATAAAACAGGTTCCGGATGTTCAGAAACTGATTGTCCCCTACCGCTTCGAGACCACACCGGATGTGGATGAATTTCTTATGGAAAGAGGATTTATCTACCAGGAGCTGGGCATTACGGTTGTGCGCGTTGAACGCATGGTCTGGGAGATGGTGAGCATTCCCGCGGCGGCGCGGAAGAACGAAGAGGCCATTGCAGACTTCATAAAGAAGGCCTCGGGTGACACTGAAGCGGTTCAGAAGGACCTGTTTGCAATTATCGCCTGCCACAGTGCCGTCAGGGCAGGCGATGTCCTGGATAATGCAACGGCCGTGGCCATTGTTGAGAAAACCTTTGAACTTGATGCCATGCTTTGCCCGCACGGACGCAGTTTCACCTACAGTGTGAGCAAAAAACAGCTGGACCATGAAGTAGGAAGGGATATTTAATCTTTGATACTGAATGAGCCCTGGTAGGTGCGGCCGTCCCTGAAGACCAGGGTGTATGTCCACTCCCCGGCGGGAAGTTCCAGGCCGGCGGGCATTGCCGCGTCCGAGGATCCTGTGTAGGTGGCCCCTTCATACTCCTGTGAGCGCGGCTCAAGGTGCCAGGTATAAAGGCCGCCGGGTGAGGAAATCTCAAGGGCAACACAGTCCTTGTATCCGTCAGAAGTATCGAACCACAGGCTCAGTGCGTTGTGTCCGTCCTTGGTTTTGTAGGCCTGTGACACGGCAGGGAAAACTCTGAGGTCTTCCCTTGCGCATGAGCAGGCTGCAAAAACGAGAATCAAAAGGAACAGGAATGCAATTGCGCGTTCAGCCGTTTTTTTCATTTTCAAGGTCATTGAGTACGGACTGGACGGGGTTTGCATACTGGAGATAGACGTTCTTCACAACATCCGGGTTCAGCTTCCTGTACTTCTTCTCAAAGGACTTGGTGTTGAGGTCCCTGTACATGTCCGCATACTTGTCAAGGCCGTTTATCTTATCCCAGCAGAAGTAGTTGGTGTCCCAGAGCTTGAAGTTGCGGTGAATCTGAAGGTCACACTCTGCGGCGGCCTCCCTGGGGTTTGTGATCCTGTCCGGGTCAAGCGGCTTTCCCACATGGACGTGAACATTGCCCTTCCAGCTTCTCAGGCCCTTGACCATGTCTATAATGTCCTCGTAACGCTTTTTCTTGTAGACGTCGTTCTTCATCTTCTTGAGGATGGAGTAACTCTTTGTTACGGCACAGGGATCGTACTCGTAGCTTATGGCAACCGGGACTACCGGCTGCTCCCTGAGGAAGGTGGAAAAATCCTTTCCCTGATCCCTGCAGGCAAGATAGAGCATCTTGAATATTGAGGAGCTGGTGTTGTCTATTCCGTCCTTTGACCTTCCGCTCTTCTGAGCCACCCAGATGCTCTTTTTCTTGTTGAGCATGGCATGGCGCACGTAGTAGCTCATTCTCATGGTCTCTTCCTTGAGATCGGAGGCGCTTGTGAGGTTTCTTCTGGTTATGATGGCGCCGTTTACGCGGAACATATCCTCTATGAACTGGTTTCCCACAAGGTTGTCCCCTATTATCATCTCACAGAGAGTGCGGTCACTTCTGTAGAGGCACAGATCCAGAAGAGCCGTGTCCAGGACAATGTCCCTGTGGCTGCTTATGTAGATGTAGGGCTTGTCCTCAAGTTCCTCAATTCCCTCCATGGTAAGGTCTTCCATGCTGGTGGACTCTATCATGTCCAGGAAGATATCCGAGGTAATCTCCTTCTGGAACTGGTCTACATTGTGCACCTCATTGAGAGCACGGGCCAGTTTGTTCTTGGAGTGGAAGGATTTCCACTTGTTGATAACCCTGTTGTGTCTTGAGATGAGGTCCGTGAAATGGTTGAGAAGCTGCGGATAGCTGCGCAGTCTCTCCATGGCCTCCTCAAAGTCCTGCCCCTCGTAGGGGCTCATATCATGAAAGTCATATTTCCTGATGTTTTCCATATTTTATAATGATACTACAAATAACGCTTTTCGGCTATCTTGATGGTTCTTCCGTTCTGCATGTTATAATTCAAATATGGAAATGAAAATGACTATCCGGAAGGCTGTTCCGGCAGACCTGCCTGTGATTATGGAAATCTACTCCTTTGCCCGAGCTTTCATGAAGGAAAACGGCAATCCCAACCAGTGGGGTCCCACCAACTGGCCGCCTGAGGAACTTATCCGCAAAGACATAAGGGACGGTCACTGCTATGTAGTGGTTTCCGGAGGTAAGATTGCCGGAGTGTTCTTCTTCATTGCAGGAAAGGACATTGAGCCTGTCTACAACGTTATTGAAGACGGCCGGTGGCTTGACAGTTCACCATACGGGGTTGTTCACCGCATTGCCTCAAACGGCAAGGTGCGGGGTATTCTGAAGTTCTGCATTGACTGGGCATACGAGCAGAGCGGTCATCATCTGAGAATAGACACCCACCCTGACAACGCAAAAATGAGGCACATCCTGCCCTCTCTGGGTTTCTGCCGATGCGGGATAATCCACGTTGAGGAAGACCCTTATCCCAGAATAGCCTTTGAGAAGAGCGACATAATCTGATGTGTTTTATCTGAGCCTGTTCAGGCAGTCCTCAACGCTGCGGATTGCGTCGTCTATCTTTCTGCCTGCATCCGAAAGTCTGGACTGGACTACAATGTCTGCAAAGAAGTTGTCCATGAGGTCAAAGACTGTCAGAAAGTCCCCTATGTTTATGTTCAGGTCCATGCGGATGTCCCTGAGTTCCCTGCTGAAAGCCTGAAGGTCATATCTGGCATTGTCCAGTGCCCTTCTTGCCTTGTCTATCTTCAGGTGCTTGAACACCGAAACAAAGGTTCCTCCGCCCAGCAGGTCCCACACACCGAATCCTTTTGCACTTGAGATATGGGAGCGCGCTTCTCTGAGTGAGGCAAGCGCCCTGTACCCTGCATCTATTGCTTCCTGTTTTTCCTTCAAGTAGTCCATAAGGATAATATACTCTATTTTCCGCCTGCCGGCTCTTCAGGTTTGAAATATTTCAAAACCTCTTGTTATTGCTGAATTCAGCTTTTTGTCAAAAGAAAGTACATCCAGACCCAGAACCTTTTTGTATGCAACTAAAAGACAGTCTACAAAATCCAGATTGGTCTGATTGAATACTCCCATTGCGTATCTGAGTGTTTTTACGTTTTCTACTTTTGTTATATATAGACAGGCAAAACGCAATAGAGTCAGTTCTGCCTTTCTTTGTGGCATGAGGTGCGGGACGGGCAGTTGCTGCAGCCGCAGTTGCAGGAGCCACCCATCTTTCTGCATGTGCTCCGGATGGCCAGGCCTGCTATGAGTGCTATTACTGCAATAATCAGGATGTC
>CAMZGJ010000071.1 GCA_947306375.1 uncultured Spirochaetales bacterium | reverse complement strand
CATGAGAGCTTGGTCTTTATTATCCGGCTGCCCATACTCCCTGACCATAGCATCCCTAGTAATTACCCACTGTTTTCCGAAATTACAGACATCATATCCGACTTTCAATTTTCCGTATGACACAGCTTTTCTCAGAGTGCTCTCGTTAAGGCCCCATAATTCAGTAGCATCACTGAAGGCAATTAAATTATCAAATTGAGTCTTGATTGTTGTTCCGTTTTCCCAAATTTCATTGCATGAAAGATCAAAATAATCATTCCAGACAATTCCGAACCCGGAGCCTTCAACCCGGACCTTTCTGAACAATTCCTGATTCTCAATCAGTTTCTCAAAATCAGGACAGGATGCAACCATCTGCCTGACATCATATATTTTAAAGATTCCATCCTCAAACTGGGCAACCAGCGTTGAGTCATTTATTATTCCGATGCTCTTAATTAAATGAAATACAAAATTCATAATCACTCCAATGGCGGAATCTGCCTGAACTCCTGCGTCCTCCACATCTCAATCAGTTCTCCTTTATGAATAGATATCCATTTTCTGACAAGGTTCATTGCTGTTGAGGGGAGGTTTCCTCTGATTTGTCTGCCTGATACTATATCTATCTCAGCATCGTATTCACCGTACAAAGCATGAAGATGCGGTGGGTTATGCTCCTTCTGTATTTGATAGATGCTGATTTTTATCCCATAAAACCTGGATATAGTAGGCATATTGTCTCCTTATCTACATCCATTATATCACGTTGGCGTGATAAATCAAAGGCCTTTTCAATGGGTTTTACAGGGCTTTCCCCAGCAGGTAGGCCTGATCCGGGTATGGGGAATTCTCCAGCAGGTCCAAAGTTCCGGTGTTCAGGGCAACAACGGTTCCGGCAATGTCCCATCCCAGATAGGAAGTCATGCCCCTGAAGGAGGCAAGCGGCCCTTCTGCGGACTCAGTGGTGGTGTCTGCCATGGTCAGCATCAGAACTGCCTTCTTTTTGGCATGCAGTCTGTCATCATGGGCATAGAAGCGGTCCATTACCGCCTTAATCTGTGCATTTATGCCGTAGTAGTAAATGGGAGAAACAAAGACCACTGCATCCGCTTCAAAAAGATGCGGGTTCAGTTCGTTCATATCGTCCTGAAAAGCGCAACTGCCGGTCCTGTGGCATTTCTCACACCCAATGCACGGATGAACACTCTTGAAAGCCGCATCAAAGCGGAAAACCTCATGCCCCGCCTCGGAAGCGCCCTCAATGAACCTCTGCGCAAGATATGCACTTGTCCCGTTTCTGTGCGCACTGCCTGTGACAACAACCACCTTCATAAACACCTCCCGCCGCAGACTGCGGCGATTCCCTCATCAATTATTTCAGGATCTCACGCATCTGCTTCACTTCTTCAGGAGAGATGTCCACCGAAACCTCATTAACGCGTGCAGCCTTTCTGTGATTCACAACCTGACCCGTAAGCTCCTTTATAAGGAACTGACAGTTATCCGCGGTCTTTTCAAGACCCACGCCTGCATTTCTGGCAAGAGTCAGAGTGCGTTCCTTCTCATCCCTCTGCTTTCTGAGAACTGCCCTCTCCTTTGAGAGTTTGTCCCTGGTTGCCTCATCCGCATCAACGGGGTTGCGCAGCCTTGCAATCTGAAGAACAGTCTCCTTCAGCTCCTTTGTAAGAGTTGCAACAGTCCTGGATGCATTGTCGGCACCGGCACAGGAGTTCTTCTCAAGAATGGAGAGCTCCCTGTATGTTGTAACACCGGGGAACTTATCGGTTGCTTTTACTTCCCTGCTGGGGGCAGCAGGCTTTGTGGCCGGCTTAACGGCGGTTTTCTCTGCAGTTTTTTTCTCCGCCGGTTTGGCAGCGGATTTCTTCACAGCAGGCTTCTCCACAGGGCTTTCCTCAGGAGCGGCCTCGGCGCCCAGAGCCTGTTCCCTTGCAACCATGGCAGCAGCCTTTTCGGCAGCCTTTCTGGCGGCAATCTCTAAAACTTCCTCGTCTTCCGCAGGACCTTTGAACCAATCAACAATCTTTGAAAACAAACCCATTTTAAATACCTCTCATGGCATTAAAGCCGGCTAAAATTATATAATACAAAGAACTGCCATGCAACAGACAATCAGTACCAGAAGCCATCCGACACTGTTTTACCGCCTATTGCACCGCTGTCCAGATTCATTAGAACATCAAAATAGGCAGCAGCCTCTGACTTAGCCTGTTCCCCGTCAATATAGACAAGAGCGCACTGTGGAACAGCCTTTGCCGCAACCTTTGCATCCATGCCCAGAAGTGCGTTGATCCTCTCACCTGCGGCAACCGGATTCCCGTTAACCTTTTTCACTGATAATTTGTAGGCATTGCACAGACGCATAACTCCCACCGGGTTCTTCCCGGCATATTCCGCAGACACAACCAGTATGCTCATGGGGTACCGGTCAAGACCGGTCAGGGCCTTCCATCCGGCATCAACATCCGCAAGAATCTCAACATCATGATTTGCGGAGAGCACCATTGTCACAAACGGCTGGGGCAAAAGAGCAAGAGTGCACTTTCCGGCAATCAGAAGCTGTGCAAGCTGAGCCGGAGCGGTAACGCTGTAGTCCGGGATATATTCAGGGAAGAGCAGACGTGCCATGTGGTCCGGTGTTCCGCCTGCACCGGGAACACTTACCGTTTTTCCGTGTCCTGATGTTCCCACAAGACTGAGCATCCCCTCACCCACAATTGCAAGAGCCTTAATCCCGGCTCCGCGGTTGTAAAGAGAAAGGGCTGCATTGGCCGGCAGAACAGCCATGTCCAGTTCTCCTTTGGTAATGCGGGCAAGGGCGTCCGCAGGAGACGGGAAAACTGAAAGCTCCGCAACGGAAGAATCAATCATGACGGCGGAAAAGGCAGTGGGGCCCTGCATAACGCCCAGACGCACCCTGTCATTGGCCTCTCCCGTCTCGTAAACAGCCTGTGCATACACTGAAAAACCTAAAAACAGCAGCGTACAGACCGCAAAAACAAGTTTCTTCATGGTTTTGTTATAACACGAAAAATACCTGATGTAAATTTGCTTCAAAAATGATTATCATCCTAAGTATGAAGTCCGAAACACTTACGGAGAACAGTCTATCACTGGAACAGACCCTGCTCAGCGGCCAGTGCTTCCGCGTCAGTTGTGAGAACAAAAGTTGGACCGTGCGCTCAGGTGTGGATGAAAGAGTCAGAGAACTCTCGGTATCCCAGGACAATCTCACTCCAATTATCCGGGATTCGTACTGGAGCAACTTCTTTGACCTTCAGACAGATTATGAGGCCATGAAGAAGTACTTCTCAGAACACTGGGAGACAATGAGGACAGCCTGCCTCTACGCCCCTGGAATCAGAATACTCAGACAGGACAGGTGGGAAGCCCTGGTCTGTTTCGTGGTGTCCCAGAACAACAACATAAAGAGGATAATGGGCATAGTGGAGAGGCTGTGCACCCGCTTCGGAAAACAGAACCCGGAGGGAGTGCACGGCTTTCCCTGCGCACGCACCCTTGCGGATGCGCCGCTGGACCAGTTGAGAGACTGCGGCCTGGGATTCAGAGACACCTACATCAGAAATACCGCAACGGCAGTGCTGGAAGGCAACATTGACTTTGACTTTCTCAGCACGGCGCCCATAGAAGAGGCACGCAAGATGCTCACACGGACAAAGGGAATAGGGCCCAAGGTTGCTGACTGCGCCCTGCTCTTCGGCTGCCACAGGCTGGACTGTTTCCCGGTTGACGTGTGGATGAAACGCGTAATGGAAACCTGCTTTGACGGTCAGGACGGCACTATATTCGGAGAGAACGCCGGAGTTGCCCAGCAGTACCTTTTCCACTGGGGCAGGACATCCGGCATCCTGAGCGGCGCAAACAACAAAAAAAGAGGTGAAAAATGATATTTGACACACTTGAGAACCTTGAAACCTACGCAGGCACCGTCCCGCAGCTGAGAACCGTTGCACAGGCAATGGACCATGACAGCGTCTATGACCTGCCATGCGGACATTACACCACCCCGGATCCGGACGTAACTTATGAGGTCATACAATACACCACAAACACCTCCGGAGGCCACTTTGAATACCACAAACACCACACCTACGTGGAAATAGTGCTCTCCGGCCGGGAACTCATGAGCACCACCTGGCGAGAACTCAAGGACACGGAAGGCAAATACAGCGCAAGCACAGACACCGGATTCTTCACGTCCGAACCTCTCAGCGTAGTCCAGGGGGCACAGGGCCGCTTTGCACTCTTCCTCCCGGGCGAGCCGTTCTGCACCGGCGTAAGCGCCGGCGACAGGGGCACAGTACGCAAGGCCGTATTCAGAATCAAAGAGTAATTATTCTGTCTGAGAATCTTTTTGCCGTCTCAAGGTCATGTGAAACCCAGAGCACGGAACACTGCCTGTCTCTCAGAATCCTGAAGAAATCCGAGGCAAGGTTTTCACGCATGGCCTCATCAAGATTCTGGAAAGGTTCATCCATAAGAACAACGGAGGACTCAAAGCACAGGGCCCTTGCCAGGGCAACACGCTGACGCTCTCCTCCGGAAAGCTCTCCCGGATAGGCAAAAAGCTTGTCTCCAAGGCCTGACATTGAAAGGTACTGTGAGGCTTTTTGTTTATCAGAGCATACCAGAACGCAGTTTTCCAGTGCACTCTTCCAGTAAAGGAGCCTTGGCTCCTGGAAAAGATAACTGACTCTTCCGGCCTCGGAACCGTCCCTTACAATTCTGCCGCCGTCAGGTTTGACAAGGCCTGAGACAATATTCAGAAGAGTTGTCTTTCCCGTCCCGGAGGCACCGGTAATGCAGACAACTGTTCCGGGTGCGGTCTCAAGACTGAAGTTTTCAAAGACCTTGACCACCCTTCCGTCATTTGAGGTATAGTTTTTGCAAATATTCTCAAGAAGCATTGCCGTACCTCCCTGAAAGGGTCTTTTTCAGAAGGATGTCAAAGAGAATATCTCCTGCAAAAGTCAGAATAACCGCCACAACCGTCCATGCAAAGACGCTGCCCGTATCAAGTCTTATCTGGGCAAGCTGAAGTCCGCGCCCCACACCGGTCTGGGGAATGGTCAGAACCTCGGAGGCTATTACCACCTTCCAGATCATGGCAAGGCACTGCTTTGCACCGGTTATCAGGGACGGAACCAGAGCCGGGATGGTGAAGTTGAAAAGCCTCTTCATGCCGCGTATCTCATAGACACTGCACATCTGAACAAGATCCGGGTCAAGATTGTGCATACCCTGCACTGTCTGAACAAACATAATGGGAAAGGCCATGAGAAAAGAGGCAAAAACAGGAACCGTTCCCGTTCTGAACCAGATATAGGCAAGAAGGATAACACTCATTACCGGGGTTGCCTTAAGAAGAGTAACCGGAACCCTCATTGCAGTCTCAAAATCCCTGTTGGAGCCCGCAGCAACTCCAAGAGCCGCACCGCAGATGATAATGAGAACAAAGCTTCTCAGCGCCCTGAGAACCGTTGAGGCTACATCCGTCAAAAAAGACGGAGAGGAAACAAGGCTGCCAAGTG
>CAMZGJ010000070.1 GCA_947306375.1 uncultured Spirochaetales bacterium | reverse complement strand
TAACGGTCTGGCCTTCCGCGTTAACTACGGAGTCCGAGATTTTCGCTTCCACGTCCTTTCTGAGCACATCCACGTTTACCGCGGCAGCTATTACAGTGGGCGTTGAGGAACCTGAAGCTGCAAGCGTTCCCCCGCGTGTGAGCAGGTAGGACTGATCCTGGGATCTTACAAGAACATCCGAGGTGGAAGTTATCTGACCCTTCAGGTAGGCCTTAACGGAGTTTCTAATAACCCCCACGGAAACGGTTGAGGACAGAAGAGAGCTCTGCTTTGAAATTGCAATTCCCACGGGAATGGAGTTCAGCTCCTCATCCGAGAGGGCCTGTACTGAAACTCCGTTTGCACTGAAAGCTCTGTCTCCGGTTTCCAGGGCTGCCGTAAGGCTGCTGTTCTGCAGGTCCACCGTAATGGCACCGCCTGCCCCGGCTCCGTTCTGAGATGCGTTGAACTGGCCCGCGCCCTCAATATTCTTTACGGCGGCCTTGCTGTCAGCTTTAACTGCAACCTGTCCTGCGGCATCTGTTTCATTGGCTGCGTACAGCGCCTGAATATTATTATTCAGGTTCACAATGCCCACCGAGCCGTCAAGGCCAACACCAACCTTTGTATCCACGCCGGTCAAACCGAGCGATACTCCCACGCCCAACAGGTCAATGTCTTCACCTGCATGCACGCTCACGTTTCTTACCTTCTCATCAAGAACAGAGTTCTCAACAAGTGCGGAGACCTTGCTTTCCATGTAGTCAACAGTTACAGCCGCAGCAGCGCCTACTGAAATGTTGCCTGAAGTTGTCATGTCTATTCCGCCGGACACATCTACAGTATCCAGTTCTCCCTTGGCCTCAACGGTCACATCTGTTCCGCTGCCAAGGCCGTTGTCCTGTGTGCCCTTAAGCGTTGAAGCGCTGACAGACGCAGTAATTTCCGGTTTGACCATGTTGTAGGCAAAAGAACCGCCCAGGCCAAGAGAAAACTTCTCCTCGGTGTTACCGCTAATTCCAACACCTGCGGCCAGGTTGTATGAGGAGGTTTTGTCATTGGCAACAACCCTGATCCCCTTTGAGTTCTCCGCAGATACATCTGCGGCATTGCTGCCTGCCGTCACAGATGCAGAGTCCAGAAGAGCCTTAACGCTGCCTCCGCGAGTGTAGAGGTTTACTGCAGCACCCAGTCCCACAGTGCCGGAATTTGCAAGGGCTCCTGAGAAGAAGATGTTGAAGTTGTCTGATGTTGCATCAATGCGGACGCTGTTTGCGGCACTGATCCGGGAGTTGTTCCTTGCAACTGAAAGTATTCTCTGATTGTTGTCAAAAACGTTGATTGCACCTGTTGCGGAAAGGTTGAAATATGTGCTTCCCGCACCTGAGGCAGCACCTCCGGCAGCCTGGACTCCGTTTTGTCCGTCCTCTCCGCCTGCGCCGTTCAGGGCATTACGCACATTGTTTCCTACATCCTGTGCATTCTGTGCATTTGCCCCGGCGTTGTTGGCATTGTTCTGCCAGTTACCCATGTTGTTGTCTGTAGGCTTGCCGCCTTCAGAAATGGCAGCGGCAATGGCAAAGTCCAGTGCCTTGGTTGAGGAATATGCATCCGATGTCACGCTTCCGGCGTTTGAAGTCAGCTCGGCATTATCAGTAACAGCCTGAATATCCCTGTCTATGTTATGGACATTTGCGGAAACGCCTACGGCTGCAGATACAGACTTGCGTTCTGCCTGCTGACTCAGATCTCCCAGTACGTCTATGGTGGTAATATGGTCTGTAATATCAAAGACCTTATCAGCCTTGGGTTCAGTTGTTGACTCGGGGTCCTTGCGGTAGGTCATGGAGGAATCGTTGGAAACGGAGGGCGTTCCCTTGACGTCTCCTTCATATGTCATGTCCCCCAGAATGCTCTTTGTTCTGCCGGCATTCAGGGAAATATCTCCCTGGGCGGTTATGACTGAATTGTCCATTACGTTGACCGCCGTGGTTCCCTTTATGTTCTGGACCTCAACGGCACCGGAAAGACCCAGCGTGCCGGCCTTTGTTCCCTGCTTGAGGAAGTTGAAATAAGCCTGGGCGCTTGCAGCGCCGATATCCGCACTGCCCGTGAGGCTGATTGTGGATTTTTCTATGTTGACTTTGGCGTTGTGCTCCATGTTCTGAACCAGAACCGAGCCGCCCGTTCCGTCACTGTTCCACAGGTTTATAAGATCCATAACGCCGGAAGCAGGGGTGTTGAGCTGTATGCCCGCAGAGTCCCGGCCTGTTATGTAGTTTGTTGAATAAGTACTGAAATCAAATGATTCTATTTCTGAATTTTTAATGAGAACATTTGTGTTGTTCTTTGTATTGTTTACAACAACCGAGGCAGAAAGCGCAGCCTTGTCCCCTGTTGTCCCCGCCACGGCCTCATTGCTGAAGAAGCCGGACAGTCCCAAGGTGGGGTTGACCATGGACTCTTTTGAAGACTCCCAAGGTACAAAGTCCGCCGTCCAGTCATCAGAGGCATCCATGTTGAACTTGAGGCTCAGGTGAAGGTACTTGTGGTCCAGTCCCAGGCTTCCCGCATTTCCCGGGATTTCCGTAACTGCGTTTATGTTTGTCTTGCTGTTTTCTCCGGTGGCATTTACCGTGCTGTCCTGCACAATAATGTCATTTTTGTTCTCCTTCTCATTGAGAACAACGGCAATTCCGGCTCCCACTATGGCGCTCTTATGTTGATCATCATCCTGTCTGGCAAGAGCCAGTGCGGAGTTGAATGAAAGGTCATAAATGTGGGAGAAGAAGTCTATGTTGTTTCCCGCTGTTACGGTGGAGTTTTTCAGGGTGATTGAGTTTGTGTTTCTCAAAAAAGAGAAGGCAAAAGAGCCTGCTGCCTGGAACAGGGCCGGATCAAGGGTCTGCCCCTCTCCTGCGGCGTTTTCAACATTTTCCTGAACCGTTCCGGAGGCCTTGTTGTAAATGGCTCTGAATACACTGCCCAAGGACTGGACGGTATAGGTTCTGGCCTTGTCGTACAAACCCTTGGCGTATTTGAAACCGTTCTTGATCTTGCCGAAGAAAGAATCTGACTTTTCAATTTTCTCCGGAGGTGTGTATCCGGCAGGGGTGGTCTTGGATGAAACACTTGAACGCTCCGCAGCGGCATTCTCCGCCTTCACGTCTACAGAACCGCCTGCCTCAACCGTACTGTTGTCTATGTTTACATTTGTTTTTATGTCCGAGTTGTTCTGAATAAAGGAGAAGGCCGCTCCGCTTCCTCCCTTGTTTCCGCTCTGAAAGTCATTCTTGCCTACCGTTGCGGATATGTCTGTCTTTATGAAAACATCTTCATAGGAGAAGGCGTTCAGTATAATGTCCTTTGCAGCCTTAATCCGGCTGTTGTTCAGGATATTGACCGCCGTGTTGACAGATGTTCCCACGTTCATGTACCTGAAGTTATATGCATCTGTTACCAGGGAGAACTTGAAAAGCCCTGAGTCATCTGCAACCGTGGCCAGAAGCTCATTCTTGGACAGGGCGTTTACGTCCACGTTCCCCGAAGCGGAATTCAGAGTGGAGTTGTCAACATTGACAACTGACTCCGTCTCTGTTCCCAGTGCGTACAGAACCTGGGGAAGTATTTCCGGAATGAGTGTGGATTCTGCGGTAAAGGAAGCCGAGGCATTGGTTTTTGCGTCTATATCTCCAGTGGCAAGGACCGTTGTGTCTTTTATGTCCAGAGAGGAGTAGCTCCTTGTTCCGTCAAAATGCTCAAAGAGTTCAGACGAAAACAGTTTGCCCAGCCCTTCATCCCACTTTTTTTCATCCTGTTCCTCAAAGAGGTTGCACAGCCAGGTCCAGAGCACCGGCGGGAGGCTGTTTATGTTTGCCGTGGATGTGGATTTTGCAGAAGAATCAAAATACGCCGTGTTTGCCTTGACTGTTGAGTTTGTCAGAGCAATTTTTGACTTGGCATAATCCGCAAAAATGCCCCCGGTTATGTCCAGAAAGTCAAAGGCCAGATGTTTGCTGTCCACAAAAGAAGAGGCTGAAAGCTCCACGTCAGGAGCAACCAGGTGCGCATCCGCCACCTTTATCTCCGCACTTGAGCCCTTCCAGTCTTCATCATCCTTGTCTCCCTGCTGGTATGCCATTGCATTGAAGAATATCCTGTTGTGCTCTGTTCCCTCACTGTCCTTGTTGCTGAGGAAAGCGGCAGAAGTTACATCTCCGGAAACCAGGGAGTTGAAGGTGTTTTTTGCTTCTTCAAAGGACTTGTATCCGCTGCCCGTTCCGAAAAGAATATTGCCGTCTTCAGGGTTCCAACCGGCAACCACACCCCTGCCCTCAACGGAGATGGAATTTGCATAGGCATCCACTGCCTGTCTTGCAAAGATTGTTCCGTTGATTTCTATTGAGCCGTCCGTGTTGTACGATTCAACTTCGTTGTCTTTTACAGTTACATAAAGGTTGCGGTAAAGATCCGAGCCGGGAACTGCGTCTGCTGTTCCAAGTTTTTCTTTGTAGGCACTGAACCTGTCTGCTTTTGTTGAGATAAGCCCCAGAGATCCCACGTTCAGCACTCCGCTTGAACCTATGACAATACCGCTCTTTGTTATGAAATATGCCTTGCCGGCGTAGAAACCGTTGTTCTTCACGGTGTTCAGGAAACCGTTTATGTTGATCCGGTTGTCTACAACATTGACAAAAGATGAATAAGTGTCATCAAAAACAAGGTTTGCCGTATCTCCGGCATCCAGCGTAAAGTTATCATACGCTCTGAAGCCTGTATCTGAGGCATAAGACTGCGGAGTAATGTTGTAAACTCCGTTCTCTCCCTGAACACCGGTTATGTCAGAGGCCCACAGGACAACGGGGACGTTTGAGAAAAGAATGTTGAAGCAAAGCAGTGACGCTATGAATTTCCTGAACTTATTACACATATTAGTACTTATATACCTAACGCGCGCGCAAAATGCAAGAAAAAACTTGCGTATTCGTAAGCGTTTTACTAGAATCCAAAGAAAGTGAAAAAGGTTTTGATTCTGCTTACAGTCCTGCTCCTCCTTGTTGCAACTCCCCTGTTCTCAGAGGATATTGAGGTCAGGGACATAGTTGTTTCCCCTTCCCTTATTCTCTCGGATGAAGAGATTGAAACTGTACTTAAGCTATGCTCCGAGCGTTATTCCGGTGTTGAACTGCTTAATGCGGTGGTAGATGCGCTTAACAATCTCTATCTTGAAAAAGGCTTTCCCAACGCAATTGCCTTTGTTCCCGAACAGTCTGTGGAAAACGGAGTTGTCCGCATTGATCTTCTGGAAGGAAAAGTGGGGGAAATAACTGTTCAGGGAAACAGTTTTACAACGGCAAAGTACATTTTAAGCTATCTGGAGCTGACAAAAGGCCAAATCCTGGACCTTGGCAAGTTTGAGAAAAACCTTGTTGCATTCAACCGCTGGAACTCCGCAGCAAGAGTCTCCGCAGTCCTTGATCCGGGCAGGGAATCCGGCACAACGGATATAACAATCAACACTGATGAAAGCTTCCCCATGAGGGCCTTCTTCACCTTTGACAACTATGCAAGCCAGGCCCTGGAAAAGGTAAGGTACGGAGCCCACGTCTCTTCCGCAAATATTACTC
>CAMZGJ010000069.1 GCA_947306375.1 uncultured Spirochaetales bacterium | reverse complement strand
GGTCAGAAGTTCGAATCTTCCCGGTCTCAACAAAAGACAGGACAGGAAAACAAAAACGGTGTTTTTCCTGTCTTTTTCTTTTTTGGCCTTTGTTTTGCCGGCTCAGGAACACTTGCGTTGAATAAAGTGCACTCAGGTAGAGTTGCGTAGAAAGGGAAGCAATAAAGCCGGCGGGAGTCTTTGCACCGGACTATACAACACAGCATTCCCGGGGTTAGAATTAAAGTCCGGGGTAACGCTCTCGCAAAAGGGATGCTCCCCTCAAGTGAAAACCCATACAAAAGGAGAATCAAATGAACAAAACCAAGAAAATCCTGACAGTATTACTGCTGCTTGCAGTAGCAACAGTATCTGTATTTGCGCAGGCAATATTTGAGAACAATGAATACCCCATGTTCTTTGCCTCCGTTCCAAGCCTTGAGGTAAATACCTACACTTCAAAGTACGGCAACCTCAACACAAACGCCGGCACGGAAGACTTTTTCAAAGCCGGTTTCAACTGGGGAGACCTTGTAAGGGTAAGATTTCTGGACAAAGAGCTGGTTATGCCCGTTGTTCCGGCCTATTCATACGTTGACACCGGAACAGCAGCAATCATAGCTTCAAAAGACGCGGACGGAAAACCCACGGGAGCTCTCCAGCTTGCAATAAATATGGGTGACTTTACAAGCACATACGGAATTGCAACAAAGACTACAAATGCCGACAAGACCTTCTTCTGGACAGCAAAAGAGGGCGTTGAACTTCCGGTTCACTTCCTGTTCTCCATGACAGGGAAAGACGGCTACAGGACAGAATACCTTATCCGCGACCTTAACAGAACAAACAACAGAGAAGATTATAAGAATCTCACGGATGAGCAGTTTGCAAACTTCCGCAAGGTTCAGACAACAGGCATGACAAATCTTTACAGGTCATCCAACCCCGTAAATGCAGAGATTGGAAGGAACAAAGAGGCTGATGCAGCAGCAAAGGCGGCAGGTATAACAGTAGTGATGAACCTTGCGGATGACAGGGCAACGGCAGAATCAAGAGCTGAGTTCGCCGGATCATACTATTCAACCTGCAAGGTAATCTACCTTGGCCTCGGAGTAGACTTTGAAGCTCCGGAGTTCAAGGCAGGACTTGCTGAGGGCCTCAGGTTCTTTGCAGAAAACAAGGGAACATATCTTGTACACTGCAAAGAAGGCAAGGACAGGGCCGGATTTGTATCAGCTCTGCTCGAGTGCCTTAAGGGCGCAACAGCCCGTGAGGTTGCAGAGGACTACATGATTACCTACTACAACTACTACGGAGTGGAAAAGGGCACCGAGAAATATACGGCCATTGAGACAAGCAACATAGACAAGATACTTGCAAACGCCTTTGGCGTTTCCGATATCTTTACCGCAGACCTTGTTGCCGGAGCCAGGACCTACATGAAGAGCATAGGCCTCTCGGATGCAGAGATAGATGCCCTTGCAGCAAACCTCTGATTCCTAAACCCATCAGCTGAATATTGAAAAAGGAACCGTCTCGAAACAGCGACGGTTCCTTTTTTGTACCAAACAGTCATCGTGTTTCTCCGCCATATCCGGCACAGATTATGTTGCTTGTCTTTCACAGAAAGAAACACTGTGGGTTGTTATGCCCGTGAACCCCTTTTATACTGGAAGAGAGAAGGACAATCAACACTTGTCTATTTTGGAGGCTGCCTGTGTTCCGGAAATACCTTGTGACCGGGGCAAGCGGTTTTCTCGGACAAGCGGTGCTTTCAGAGCTGCGCAAAAAGGGGGCCGCGGTATGCGCCCTGATTCTGCAAAACGACCCCCTGGCCGGGAATCTGCCCCGCGAAACCGCCGTAGTCTACGGCGATATCTGCAACAATGCCTCTCTTGAGAAATTCTTTTCAGGTGCGGACGGCAGCACCTGTGTAATCCACTGCGCCGGCATGGTTTCCGTGGCCACGCGCCCCGGAGAAATCCTATACCGTGTGAACGTCAGCGGAACAAGAAATATCCTGCGCCATTGTGAGAAAGCGGAGGTAGGCAAGCTTGTATATGTGAGTTCCGTTCATGCAATACCTGAAAAACCCAAGGGCCGGATTATTACCGAAGATGCCGTTTTCTCTCCGTACGCGGTGCGCGGAGAATATGCAAAAAGCAAGGCTCTTGCAACAGCCCTTGTGTTTGAGGCTGCTGAGCGCGGGCTCAACGCAAACGTGGTTTTCCCCTCCGGAATAATAGGCCCCGGAGACTCGGGAAGGGGCAGTATAGCCCACATGCTCAAGATGTACGTTGAGGGAAGACTCCCTGCTGCGGTGAACGGCGGCTATGACTTTGTTGATGTGCGGGATGTTGCGGCAGGCATTGTTTCCTGTGCGGAAAAAGGCCGCCCCGGACAGGGTTACATTCTCAGCGGAGAGTACGCAACCATCCGGGACATACTGAACATTGCAAAGCAGGAGCTCAACCTGAAAAAGAACATTCCTTTCCTTCCTATATTCCTGGCCCGTCTGATTGCTCCCCTGTATGAAAAAAGGAGCCTGCGTAAAAAAGAAGTGCTTTACTTCACTCCCTACGCAGTCTCCGTACTCAATTCAAACGGCAGATTCAGCAATCTGGCCGCAATCCGGGACCTGGATTATAAACACCGCCCGGTAAAAAACAGCATCAGAGACATGATTGCCGGGTTCTGAACTCAAACAGGAACCTTGACCACAACTTTTATGTTGGGCAGGCTCTCCCTCACGCTGACCGACGGCTTGTGTCCGTCTTCCGGAGCCAGCACAATAAAGTCTCCCGCGTTCAGCACAACTTTGCCGTAATCCGCCGGATCCTTGAAATGGATAACATCCTTTTCACTGTTGTACGGAGTCAGAACCTCCGTAAGAAGCGCTCTCTCGCAGAGTCCCATGTACTCACGCCCCTTAACAATGTACTGAATGTCAAAATACCGGTCATGAGCCTCCCACTTGGCATCTTCCCAGGCCTTTGAGTTGAAGTGCAGCACATTGGCGTACACACCCTCTCCAATCTGATACTTGCCCGGCTCAAGGTCCGCAAGATCCTTTCTTTTCAGAAACTCAAAAGCAAGGCGGAACTTCTTCTCCGAGTAATTGTACTTGTACTCGTCTCCGTTTTTGACATACAGCATGGCAGAACCTCCGGTTAATCAATATTGCAACAGACTGCAATAAAATTATTGCCTCAACAACGGCGCATATACAAGTTTTTCTTGACATACAGGGCCTGCGGATGATTCCTTAAAGATATGAGCACTCTTACCGTTTTCACACTCATAGTGTTTGCACTTACCTACGTCCTGATGTTCACCTTCCAGAAAATCAGACCATACGTAGCCCTTGCGTCCGCCGCACTCTTCATAACGGTGGGCACGGCGCACCTCTTCCCGGACTTCAGTTACACCTTGCCTGACGCCCTGCGCGCCGTAGACTGGAACGTCCTAATGATGATAACCGGCACCATGGGCACCGTATACTTCTTCATAGAATCCGAAATGCCCCAGCTTCTCAGCGATATCATAATCTCAAAGGTGCACAGCGTGAAATGGCTGGTTGTAAGCCTCTCTCTGTTTGCCGGAATTGTCTCGGCCTTTGTTGACAACGTTGCCACCGTGCTCATGATTGCACCGGTGGCCCTTGCAATCTGCAAAAAACTTCAAATCTCCCCGGTTGCACCCATAATCTGCATAGCCATCTCTTCAAACCTCCAGGGCGCAGCAACGCTGGTGGGAGACACAACCTCCATCCTTCTTGCAAAGGCAGCCAACCTGGACTTCATGGACTTCTTCTTTGTTGAGGGAAAGATAGGAATGTTCTGGGTCACCGAGGCCGGTGCCCTTGCCGCCACTCTGATAATCTGGTTTATGTTCAGAAAAGACAACCAGCAGGTGAACGTCAATGACAGAACCGTCATAGAGGACAAGTTTCCCTCATGGATGCTTGGACTCACAATCCTCTGCCTCATCCTTGCCTCATTCATACCCTACAAGGACAATGCCGCCCCGGGAGCCTTCTACAAGCCGGACATCTCAAACGGTCTTATCTGCCTGTTCTTCTTCCTGCTCTGCCTGATCAGGCAGATGCTCAGGGCAAAGAGCACAAAACCCCTCAAAGACGTAGCAGGGGAGCTTGATTTCTACACCCTGGGCCTTCTGTTCGGTCTGTTCATTGTCATAGGAGCAATCACAAAGGCCGGCATAATAGACCTCATAGGCCGGACCATAGGCAAGCTCAGCGGAGACGGCTCAAGAGCCTCTGTCTTCCTTGTCTACTCAGTCATTGTCTGGATGTCCGTTCTGCTCTCCGCCTTCATAGACAATATCCCGTACACAGCCACCATGCTCCCGGTTGTGGCGGTAATCTCAGAGGGCCTGGGAATTCATCCGAACCTGCTTTACTTCGGTCTCTTGGTGGGAGCAACCCTTGGCGGCAACATAACCCCCATAGGAGCCTCCGCCAATATAACCGGCCTGGGCATTCTGCGCAGGGAAGGGCACAACATAGCCGCGTCTCAGTTCATGAAGTACAGCGTTCCGTTCACCCTTGCGGCCGTAACCACCGGCTATGTTCTGCTCTGGTTCATCTGGATGTAATACTTTACACTTAATTCCGTGAAATACCTGAGTTTATTCGGAAACACAAGCTTTTCCCGCATAGTCCTGGGCTGCGACCACTTCGGTGAGACAATCTCCGAAAGCACCGCGCGCTCCCAGATGGACCTGTATCTCTCCTACGGCGGCAATGTCTTTGACACCGCCTGTTGTTACGGCCAGCAGAACCCCGGAACACCCTCTACCTCGGAAGTTCTTCTTGGAAAGCATATGCGCTTTCTTGAGCGCGGTATGTACAGAATAATAACCAAGGGCGGTCATCCCGACAGAAGGGATATGCACCGCTCCAGAGTCACCGAAAAAGACCTTGAATATGACATAAACCAATCCCTCGACCAACTTGGCACAGTCCCGGACTGGTGGCTCTTTCACCGTGACAACCCGGACATTCCTGCCTCCGAGCTCATAGATCTTGCCAACTCTTACATAGACCGCGGTCTCACAAACAACATAGGTGTCTCAAACTGGTCCACATCCCGCATAGATGAGGCAAACTCCTGGGCTCTGAAACACGGTAAAGTGCAGTTCACAATATCCCAGATTCAGTTTTCCCTTGCAAAATGCACCATAGAATCCTGGGGAGACGACACCATTCAGATTATGGGTCATAACTGCAGTCTGAAGTGGTACGAAGATTCAAAAATGCCCTACATGTGTTTCTCTTCCCAGGGCCGGGGAATAATTCAGAAGCTTCTTTGTTCAAAAGACCTTGGCAGAGCCTACCGCTTTGACGTACCCGCAAACCGCAGTCTTGCTGAAAAGGTGCAGGAAATAGCAAAACGTGACGGCGTCAGTGTCACGGATGTCTGTCTTTCCTACATAACGAGCCTGAGTTCAAACTCGCTTGCCATAGCCGGAGCCACCGGGATTCCCCAGCTCAGAGAAACCCTATCCGGCTGTAACTACACCCTGGCACCCTCTGACCTCAGTATTCTCTCAGACCTCCGCAACTCCTGATCCGCTCCTGTTTTTTCCTGCAACAGATATCATAAAAACACCGGTTTCTCAGGCAGCTTATTATATTTTTATACACAAATCTCCTGAGAAAACCGGTTTTTATGATACTTTCTCTTTGCAAATAGAGGCTTAATATTCAGGTCAAAGCTCCTCAAGCATTCTCATAACAATGCGGCAG
>CAMZGJ010000068.1 GCA_947306375.1 uncultured Spirochaetales bacterium | reverse complement strand
TAGGCTGCGGGAATCGTCGTAAATGTTCCTCCGGTTATCTTCAATGTTGCAGAAGACAATGACAGAGGAAGTGTACAGCTGAACGTGCCGGATATTTCGATTTCGGTATTGGAACCGCTTCCGAAGACAGCAGAAGTAACAGTTACACTACCGCTGTTTTTGAAACTGACATTTGCATTGTTGGTAAAGGTTGTAAGAGTCAGACTGTGCCCGTTAAGGACCAGGTTAATGTTTCTGCCCTGAGAAACGGTAACGGTGTCTTCCGTCACATCTTTACAAAGGACTATTTCAGCTGCATTTCCCGAGTCATTTACTGCATTCTGCAGGGTCAGGTAGTACTTGTCCCCTACCCGTGCAAAAGCCTCAGCCTCCGTTACTGCACTGACTGTGTAAGGGGATGAGCCTTCAACCTTGCAGTTCAGAGGCACAATGAATTTACTTGTACCTGCAGGGTTTTCCGTGTATGTACCCCCGGTAAGGGTGTAGTGTGCTCCGGCACCTGTCTGCATTGAAGAAGACACTGTACCGGTTCCCCTGATTGTGATGTTCCTTGTAGTGCTTATTGTTCCGCCGGAAATGCCGTAGCTCTGAAGGTCAAGGACAATAACCTTTTCAATATAGAGAGTAGTGCTGTTGTCTATGTTCCTGAGCAGGACAAGGGTGTTTTTATTCTTTGCATCTGCCAGGGCAGAGACAATATCCTTATAGGGCTTGAGTTCAAGCAGGACTGCGTACTCAGTGTCCTTTTCAAGAACGGCTCCGGTAACTGTTACATTGTCTGCTGTAATAACTTTGTTGTCAGAGCCTTCTGCAAGGGTTTGTACCGTTATGTTTTTGGTAAAGACAACGGTATCTGAAGAAGTCTTGCCGAGTGTATTGATAATGTTTCCTTCGGTCTCAAAGGCAAGTGCAGAGCCGTTTGAAGCAGTAACACCTGCATTTACTGTTGAGTTTCCGGTTACTGTAAAGTCTCCTTTGTCTGCAACCAAGGCTCCGGTCAGTTTTGCATAGTCCTCAAGACTGACAGCTGAGGATATGCTTTCAACTGTTCCCGTAAGGATTGTATGTTCAAGAATCCTTACATCGGAACCGTTGTCTGCCTTAAGGGAGTTTTCTCCCATATCAACGGCAGAACCGTCCTTTCCTGTTATTACAACCCTTGAGTTACCGCCAATAACAAACGAGCCGGTAAAAGTATAGTTCAGGCCGTTCAGATCCAGGGTAAAGTCTTTTGCGCTTACCGACAGACCGGGACCGCTGCTTGCCTTGAGTAGGGTTATGACATAGTCCCCTGCGGCCTTGGCGCCGTTGGTCGGAACATGGGAAAGGGCCTCTTCCAGCGTCTCGTAGTTCTTGCCGTTGAGCATGAACACAGCATCCGGTTCAGGTGGCGTTGGAGGTGTGGGCGGCTGGGGAGGAGTAATATTTGAGTCACAGCCTGCAAATAAGCAAAGAGTTATGAGGATAAGAAGGATTTTTCTGATTACCGTCTTCATCTTGAAACCCTCCCTTCGCCTTTCACAAGGTTTTTATAGGCTTCCCCGAAACCGAAGGAGTAAGACTTTGTTGAGAATGCATTCTGCGGAACAGCTTTCAGGGAATCCCTGAGAAGCGTTGTTTCTGTATGTGTCAGCGTGTCAAAGGTGTGATAACCCAGGTAGTTCCAGACCAGAAGGTCCGGATTGTTTTTAATTACAACAGGTGCCGTTGTCTCCACCCGGTTGGATGCGTTTACATCCAGGGAGAACGCTCCGGTTCTGCCTGTGAACAGCTGTACATCCGCACCTTCCTTCACGGAAACATCTTCATTGTCCAGAACAATGTCCTTGGTGTTTGAGATAAAGCGTCCGTTCTTTCTGACATCCACCCTGTCCAGAGTAATGTCCTCAGTCAGGGTTATCAGGTCTGCGGTGTTTACAATCATCTTTCTTACATAGACGGGATCATCGTTGGTATCCAGAGTTATGATTCTGTCCGTGTGGATTATTCCTTCAACCTCAACTCCTCCGCTCTGGCTCAAAAGACCCATTTCGGAGCCGGTGACTATTGCAGGAATCTCATTTCCGTTGCTGTCAAACTGTTCACCGACATAGAGACCATTCAATGAATTGAGTATCAAATTACCGTTATTCTCATTGCTGTCCCATGTGTAACCGCCGTTTCCGTCTTCCGAGGCTCCGGTGATTATTCTTCCTTCCACCTCAAGCTTATTGTTTGAGTTCAACGATACTGATGCGTGGCTGATGGACGGGTTATTTACCACAACCCTGCCTTCGGGAACATCAACATTGCGCTCTTGCAGAACGGCATCATGATGGACGTTGATTGCGTCATTCACGACAAGGGGTTTATCTGTAGTGTTTTGAATATCAACAATTGCAGAACCGCCGTTCAGGTTGATTGTTCCGCTTACGTTTCCGCCCTCCTGTCCGGCATTGAGAGTCACCCCGCGTCCGGTCTCTCCTATTGCAAAGAGGTAAATCTTTCCGTCTTTGTATATTGCATTGACGTTATAGTCCGTTCCCGAAAGGTCGAGCATATTCTCTTCACCTGTTGTGGGGTCAAGGACAAGGTGTTCAAGCATCTCTTCGGTAATCTCCAGAGTTCTTACACCGTTGTTTCCTGCAGTAAGTGTTCCGGCAACATTGATTGTGCCCGGTACATCAATTCTTATCTTGTTGCCTGCATAGATGCTGTCACCTTCTTTAATGTTCACATTACCGGATACCAGGCCGCCGGCAACAGATGTAAGGGTTACATTGCCCTGCTCTGCGGCAAAGTCAATCTTTCCGTTGTTTACGTCACGGAGGTTTGCCCAGATTGAACCGCTTACAGTCTTTGCCGTGAAGTTCATGTCGTCTTTGAGGATCACGGGCTTGGTAAAGACAATGTTGTTCAGAGCACCGGCATCGTAATTGCCGGGTTTTGAATAGAACGGGTCTCTGGTGTCGGAATAATTCTCAACCTTCACTCCGTTGTAACCGGCATCCTGAGTTCCTGAGGACTGTGAATAATCAATATCCTCAAAGATTACCGTTCTTGCTGAGGAATTGAGGACCTGAAGTCCGCTCTTTCCGGTTTTGATATGGTCCCTCCAGTCCGGAGGAGTAATAGTGTTCTTATCAATTCCGTTTATATTGACCTGACCGTCTGAGGATTTTATGGGGTTGAACAGGATTGCATAGGAGCCTTCATAGGGAGACGGTGTCCATGAATACAGATCCGCCAGCTCATTTAAAAGGCTTCCCAGATTGTCTTCAATTGTACCCAGCTTGGTTTCAAGGTTTGAAATTCTTGAAGTGTAATCTGCAACCTGGAAACCCAGTCCGATTGAATGTGCTCGGGCAGTAGCAAGTATGTTTTCCTGCGGTCGGTCCTTCTCGTGGTTAATTGCAATCCCCTTATAAGTGCCATTGTCATAACACGTAACACTTGTGCGCTTGGGATCCGAAGCAGAACCTATGACCACTTCCTGTATTCTTCCGGTATGGGTTTGATCACCGATAAACTCGGTCTTTGCGGCATTCATCCTGCCCTCTTGATTCTCATTAAGACCGGTATAAAACTCGGTGGCAAAGACAATGAAGGCCTCCACATTTGACATATTGGCATATGCGGCATCCTGATAGTGTTCCTGATACCACGGAACAAAGGCGCTTTCAATTGCATTTAGTGTGCCGCTGTCTATCTTGCCTTCTCCGTCACTGCCTACAAAGGCCGCAAAGTCTGTTTGGATCTGAGAGGCCAGCTCTTCCTGATTCTTTGCCGTATAACCGCCGGTTATTTTGCTGTTTATCTTATTTATTCCGTCTTTTACAGCCTCAAGCTCCTTAGAAAGGGCGTCCTTCTTCTTCTGAGCTTCCGTCAGAGAGGCAGTTGCCTTGTCCTTTGCATCCTGCTCTGCCTCAATCTGGCTTATAAGGCTCATGATTGCAGAGTCTTTTCTTCTGTCTTCCGAATCCGGGTCTTCCGAACCGTAGAGTACATAGTCAGAAGCATAAAGACCTTCCGAGGCCTTCAGATCAACGGTTCCGTCTGTTCTGAGCACAGCCTTCTTGCTGTTGCCGTATCCGGCAATAATCTGACCGCTCAGGTCAAACTTGTAGCTGTTGTCAGTATTGAGGTTGCTGTGGCTTCCGTAGGAGTTCTTTCCGAACCAGCTGTAGTAGACAAGGTGGTAGTGGATGTAGGAGTTAAGGTCTCCCATTCCGCTTGAGAAACCGATGTTCACATCCCTGCCGGAGAGAATCAGGCCCGTATTCCCGATGTTCAGGGTATTGTTTATTGTCCTGCGGAGTTCTCCGTTTTCCGTTGTGAACGGAGCAAGGGCATAGTGTTCTGAGTAAGACTCCTCACTGAGGTTGTTGACGGAGTCTTCCATAAAGGAAATGTTTGTAACCTTGCCGGATTCCACAGTGCCGGCAAGGTCAAAGTTGTTGTTAACCGTCAGGTATAGTCTGGAATCGGTCTCGGGATCCGAGCCGGCATCCTTGACCTTGACGTGGGAATAGGTTCTCAGGTTTCCGTTGGATGAGAAGTTGAAGGAAACAACAGAGTCTCCCCTGACAACGGAGCCGGAGTCTATATTGACCGAGTTAGTATTGTTTGAGGTAAGGGTGGTACGTACAGTTGCAACTGCAACAAAGCCTGCGGAATCCGTATCCGCCTTCTGCTTGAAGTGTCCGTAACCGGTCCCTATGTTCACATTGAAGTTGCCTCTGGCGTGCAGCCAGCTGTTGTTCCTGATGTTAATTGCGTTGCTCTGGTTAAGGGTGTTGGACAGCTCAAGTTTGGAAACAGGAATGAAGCCGCCGTTGCTGATCTCATAGTTAACCTCATCCGCAGCCGTGCTTATGTCCGTAGATGCACTGAGCGTTACATTTGCCGCATCAATATCGGTATTCTCAATATTGAGAGAAGTTCCGGCACTGTAGCTTCCGGTAGAGGTGTTCGAGGCAACGGAAACAAAGCCGCCTGCTCCTGTTGAGCTGTCATCTTCAACCAGGTTTTTGCTTGCAACGGAAAGACTTAAATTACCGTCAGTATTTATTTCGGAGTTTTTGACATTCAACGTGTTGGTGGTGTTGAAACTGTAGCTCTGAGAGCCTACCGGAACATTTACAAAGCCGCCGCTTGAGTTACTTGTAACGTTCTGCTGGCGGTTGGTTGCCTTTGACGATATTTCTATGTTCTTTGTCTCATAGGCCTGAGGCTTATAGCCGTCTATTGTCAGTTCCGAATTACCCGACACAGTGTTGGAAGCCGTTGGAGTTGAAACATTAACAAAGCCGCCGGTTCCGGTTGTAAGGTTGAGAATGCCGGTTCTGGAGGTATCGACGTCAAACTTAAGGTCATCGGCAACAGTGTTGCCGGCAAGAGAGACCTTGGTGTCCGCCTGATTGTCGCCCTTGAGGTCTATGAGAGAGACATTTACCAGGAGGGCCGCGCCCACCTGTCCCAGGGAGACGTTTGTCTCGGCGTCATGATCTGCCTTGACGCTTATGGCCTTTGAGGCGTTGCTTCCGTCAAAGTCCACAGTCAGGTGGCTCCTGGAAGTGGCGGAAACCTCTGTGTCCCTTACTCCTATGGCAATGGAGATGCCGGTTGAGGACATCTGCGCCTTGCTTGTGGTGCCCAGGTATGCATCAACCTTTATCAGGCTCTCTGCCTTGTGGTCCTTTGCCTTCATGAGTGTTGCGGAGGTGGCCTTGTTTACAGTGTATGCACCGGCCTTTCCGCCGCCTGCAAGGTTGACCTCAACGCTGCTCAGGTCCGTAAATGCGTTCATGTTGGAGTTGTTCAGAGGCTTTGCGGTCACAACGTTGGTTGTATC
>CAMZGJ010000067.1 GCA_947306375.1 uncultured Spirochaetales bacterium | reverse complement strand
GGAGCGCGTGAACCTGTTTACGCCTCCGGCCTTGCAGCCGGCGCAGATCTCTGCGCATACCTTCCTCAGGGCAGTATGGAAATACCGCCCATGGGAAGGGCATTGGTTCCCACCGGTATGAGAATGGCCTTGCCTGAGGGCTATGAAGCCCAGGTCAGGCCGCGCTCGGGACTTGCCGCAAAAAAGGGTATTACGGTGCTTAACACACCCGGTACCATAGATGCGGATTACAGGGGAGAGGTTAAGGTAATCCTGATAAACCTCTCCGACTGTCCGTTTACGGTCAATGACGGTGACAGAATTGCACAGATGGTCATTGCTCCGTGCACAAGGGCCGGTTTCAGAAAGACTGAGTCCCTGGATGAAACGGAAAGAGGAGCAGGAGGATTCGGATCCACAGGAGTCTGATAATGAGAAAAAAAGGCAGATACACCTTACTTGACCTTTACGTGGGGCGTGAGTACGTTCTGTCTTTTTTTGTATCCTTTGCCTTTTTCTTCTTCATCTTCTTCATAAACCAGATTCTTGTTCTGGCACAGAAGATAATTATAAAGAACGTAAGCATTTCGGACATGATTTCACTGGTGATTCTCTACATACCCCAGTTTCTCATGTACACCATGCCCTTCAGTTCCTTAACCTCCGCCAGCATGGTCATAGGAAGCCTGTCATCCCAGAATGAGATTCTTGCCATGCGCTCAAGCGGAATAAACACGCGCCGCATATTCAGACCCATACTTGTAATCTCAATAGTGCTTTCCGCAATCACCTTCCTGATTGCCGATTTCTTCATCCCGTACACGGCAAAACAGTACCGCACGCTTTACGGTCAGATTCTTCAGAAGATTCCCACCGTTGAGCTTCAGAGCTACAGCTCCGCAAGATTCGGAGACAGGGTTATCTCAAACGGAGCGGTGGAGGACAACGTCCTGCACGATGTTCTTATCTTTGACGACACAGACAGGAACGACAGCAGGGTGATATCGGCCGACAGGGCCCAGATCTCCATTGTGGACCTGGACCGTTTCATCTACAGGGTGGACCTTGATAACCCCAGGATTCTGATTACGGACGCGGATTCACAGCAGACTTATTCCCTGTCCTCGGCAAAGCACATGACGCTCTTTCTCAACCTTTCATCCTCAGCCTCCGGCTACAGCCCCATTACGCCTTCCCAGATGTCAATCAGGGAGCTTTCGGGAGTTATTGCAGAAAGAAGGGAGGAGGACAGGCAGATAAAGATCCGGCACGGAGAGCAGGTTTCATCTTCTGCAGATAACCTTGCGGACGCCCTTGTGAAAGTTGAGAATGCGGAGAGTGTCACAACGGATGACATTCTGCACATATCCAACCTCCTGGAATCCTATGAGAAGGACAACAACTACAGGGCCTTTTCCTTCTACTACCAGTACTACAGGTCGGAGTTCAACAAGAAGCTTGCCCTTTCCGCCGCATGCACCTTCCTTGTTCTCATTGCATTTCCCCTGTCCTTTGTAAGAATGAAATACGGAAGACTCACAGGCTTCGGACTTTCCATGTTTGCGGCCTGTATCTACTGGTTTCTTCTCTATTTCCTTCATACAAGGGCAATTGTCAGCCCGCTCAATCCGGCATTGTTTCTCTGGGCGCCCAACTTCATAGTCCTTATTGTCTCACTTCTGCTTCAGAGGAGGACTTCCAAGTCATGAAGATTCTGGGCCGCTACATAGTCTTTTCCATCCTCTCTGTCGGACTTGCCGTTACACTGTTTGCATCCGTCATGATGATGGGCGTGGACCTGTTCAGAAACCTGGATACCTATGTCACGTACAACGTTTCCTCACAGAATGTGATAAAACTTACGCTTTTGTACTTTCCGGAGTCAGTGCTTTTCACCATAGGTCCGTCCTTTCTGTTCTCCGTGACCTACTTTCTCTCCATGCTTCATGCAAACAATGAGATAATTGCCGTTCTTAACTCAACAATCAACTACAGGAAGGTCCTTATCCCCATAATTGCCTGCGGTGTTGCGGTATCGCTGTTCTGGTTCGGCTTCAATGAGACGGCAGGTCTTCCGTGCTCATCCCAAAAGGAGAAGCTGAAAGAAGCCGTTACAACGGGGGAGAGTGGACCGGAGGACAACTTCCGCATAGCCCTGAGCGACATGACCCAAAACTACATGGTCTACGCCTCAAGGTACGTGAATTCCACACAGACTCTTTACAACGTAACTTTCATCCGGAGTTTTTCGGACAATGTAATTGAAAGAACGGATGCACGCAGGGCCGTCTGGGACAATGACGTGCAGATGTGGAAGTTCTTTGATGCAAGGATTTATGAATCCTCACCGGACGGAAGCCTTCTAAACGCAAGGACCGTTGACTCATATTATGAGGAGAACCTTGGTCTTGAGCCCGAGATGTTCCGCAACCTGTCCAACGATATTTCAAAGATGCCGCTGGGAATTGCAAAGAACTATGTGAACAGGATGAGATACCTGAACCCTGAGCAGTATGCGGAAATGGCATCCTCATACTATGAGAGGGTTTTCGGAGGCCTTACCGTTCTTGTGCTTGTAATTATTGCCTGTGCAATGAACTACAGATTCAAGAAGAACATTCTGTTTTTCAGTCTTGTTTTCTCCGTAGCCGTTGCCGTCGTATACTATGTTGTGAGGATGATGACAATGATGATGTCCAGGCAGGGCATTATTGCCCCGTATCTGGGGACCCTGACTCCGTTTATTGTCATTCTTATTCTCAGCGGCCTTGCCGCCTATTTTACAAGGAACTGATTTATGAAGGATTTTTTCTTACAGAAACACAAAGATGCTCACTGCAGAGCAAGAACCGGAGAACTTCATCTCTCTCACGGAACGGTTCAGACCCCGTCCTTCATGCCGGTTGGGACAAACGGCACCGTCAAGGGAATGTACCACAGCACCGTGAAGGACATTGGATACAACCTGATTCTGGGAAACACATACCATCTGTATCTGCGCCCGGGCTGTGAGGTTCTTCAGCTGTTTGACGGCCTTCATAAGTTCTCGAACTGGGACGGCAACATCCTGACAGACAGCGGCGGCTTTCAGATTTTCTCTTGGTCAAAACTGAGGAAAATCTATGACGAGGGAATTAAATTCCAAAGCCATATTGACGGCAGCCGTCATGAGTTCACTCCTGAGAAAGTGGTGGACATACAGCAGGTAATAGGTTCAGACATTGCAATGGTGCTTGATATATGTTCTCCTCCGGGAATTGACCGTAGAAAGACAATCAAGGCAATGGACATTACCCATGCCTGGGCCGAGCGTTCAATTGCAAGACGTGACAGTCTTGAGGAACTGACGGGCAGGGCCTTCAGGGGAAAGCTGTTCGGCATAGTGCAGGGAGGCTTTTACGAGGACCTGAGAATACAGAGCGCAAGGACAATCAGTGCAATGGATTTTCCCGGAATCGCAATAGGCGGACTGAGTGTGGGAGAGAGCAAGGAAGACTTTATTAAGTACCTTGCAATTACAGCTGAAGAAGTAACTTACGCAAAGCCGCGCTATGTTATGGGCATAGGTACGGTGGACTATATTCTTGAGGCGGTTTCCAACGGAATAGATCTCTTTGACTGTGTTCTTGCAACCAGGGAGGCACGCCACGGAACTGTCTTTACTGATGACGGAATGCTTAACCTCAAGAGGGCATCAAACCGCCTGAACGACGGTCCCATTGATGAAGGCTGCACATGCACTGCCTGTTCAAAGTACAGCAGGGCCTACATGCACCATCTTTTCAAATGCAACGAGATGCTGGGCGGCATGCTTGCCTCCGAGCATAACCTCACATACCTTTACAACCTCATGCTCAGAGTCAGAAAGGCAATTGAGGAAGACAGGTTCCTCTCATTCAAAGAGGATTATCTTGCACGTTTCTATGCTGACGGAGGCCTGAACAGAAAATGAGGTTTCCGTACAGGGGCGCAGGCGCAGTAATAATCTGCAACGGCATGGTTTTGCTGGGAAGAAGAGATAAAAGACCCTTCAAAGGCACATGGTGCATACCCGGAGGCGGGGCGGAGAAGGGGGAGACAGCCCTTCAGACTGCCATCAGGGAAACCATGGAGGAAACGGGGATTGTTCTTGATAAACCCTCATTTGAAACCTCCTGGACCAAGAAAGCCCCTTTCTTCAGCTGGACAAGCTATTGTTTTGAGTTAAAAAAAATGCCTGAAACAAAGCCCGTTGAGTTCTCTGAACTGCGCTGGGTTCCTGTTTCAGACATTTCATCCCTGAAGGGCCGTTTCAGACCCTTCCTGGGACAGGAGCTTGCATTTTTCAGAAATCTGCAAGTTCAATGCTGTCAACGGTAAGGTCGTACCTGACTCCGTTGATCTCAAATTTCCTGTTTTCTCCTACTGTCATGTTGTAAATCTTCTGTCCGAGCGGAGCCTGGAAGTTGAGTATGTTCTTCTCAGGGTTGGATTCCCACGGACCCAGGAGGGTCTGGACCATCTTGCCGCCGTTCAGGTTGTCCGTGAACACTGTCTTTGTACCGAACTCAACAAAGGACGTATCAACATCTTCCTTCTCAATTATCTTGGCCATGTCTATCTCATCAGTGAGTTTGTTCATCATGGCGTTGAGGTTGGTCTGCTTGTCCTTGGCGTACTGGTATTCTGCATTCTCCCTCAGGTCTCCAAGGTCTCTTGCAACACCTATTTCCCTTGAGTTCTCAGGAATCTCAACGTTCATTATGTGCTCAAGCTCGGCTGTCTTTGCAACGAACATGGCCCTTGTGCATAAGAATCCCTTGGGAATGAGTCTTGCCGCAGCAGGTTCCGCCTTAATATCCAGAACTTCCTTGGCGTCGCTTCTTGTTGAGAGAATGACGTGCTTGACCTCAAGAACGTACTTTTCCTCAAGTCCGGGAACGTTGGAGATGTAGGAGTAGACTCTTCTTGCCTCTGCTGTGCCGCAGCTCTTCAGATAGTCCGTTATTGGGTTCTTTCTGAACAGATCCTCAATAAGAAGCTTCTGTCTTGCCTTGTTGTCCTGTGTGTCCACGTTGTGGGCAACCTTTCCGCTTACGTAGATGAGAAGCGAGAGCTTGGACTCAAGAATCTCATCTGCTGAGTATCTGGCCTTCTTCCAGTCTTCCTCTGTGTAGTTCCTGAAGAAGAACAGGGCAAGGTCCGGATCTGCCTGGCAGTTCTGAACAGCTTCTGAGAGGATGTCTGACATAATTCTCTTCTTGGGGCCTTCCTCAATCATTTCCAGAAGCTGGACTGAGGGATTTACGTGCAGAAGGTCTGCAAGGGAAGCCTGCCATGAAGGATCATACTCAACAACGCTTTCAACATAGAGTTTTCTGAGCTCGGCATCCTCTATTGAACCGTAGACATCAGCGCGCCTGGCGCTGTCAAGCTCATTGTAAATGTCCTGGAATTCCACGTTGGAGTGGATAAAGGCCATTCCGAGTTTCTTTTTGCAGTAGTTGAGGATGAGCAGGGCGCAGATTGCGTTTGTGCTGTTCTGCTCAACTTCCTTCTCAAAGTAGTTGAGAATCTTGATGAATTCCTCTGAGTCCAGGTCTCCGTCATTTTTGATGAAGTCCTTCATTACACCGTACTTTCCGAAGAAGGACTTTTCCCTCTGGAAGAGCTGGTATTCCTTCTCCTCGTAGGTGATGGGGCTTTCCCTGAGCACGTATTCATTCATGTTGCTGTCCGAAAGACCGAAGTAGGGGTTGGATGCAAGCTCCTTCTTTGCCGCGCTCTGCCATGTTGACCACTCACTCTCATTGAGAACGGAGGGAACAAGTTCCTCCTTGATCTGCTTGAGTGAGGCGCTGCCGTTGAAGGAGGTAAGGAGCATTCTCAGACCCCATTCGGTATT
>CAMZGJ010000066.1 GCA_947306375.1 uncultured Spirochaetales bacterium | reverse complement strand
GCTGTAGCCTTTTTGAGGTAGGACAAGGCTTCCGGGTTGACCAGGGCATGGAGTTTGTCCCATACCCAGGCATGGTAGGTGTCCACAAGTTCAATTTCCTCTGCGGTGAGCATGCTCTTGTCTATGAGCTTTCTCTCATAGGGACAGCAGGTAAGGGTCTCAAAGGTGTAGAACTGCCCGAACTCCGTCTTCATTGCAGGCACAACCGCAACAAGATTCTCAATTCTGATGCCGTACTTCCCCTCTTTGTATATTCCCGGCTCATCGGAGAGAATCATTCCCTCCTGAAGCTTCACTTCCGCACTTGCCGGATGAATTGAAACCCTCTGGGGCCCCTCGTGAACGGAGAGGCGGAAACCCACCCCGTGGCCCGTTCCGTGAAAATATGTCATACCCCTGTTCCACAGGAACATGTGTGCAAGAATGTCCAGCTGGTGACCGTTTGTCCCCTCCGGAAAAACCTGCGCGGCCAGAGCAAGATGACCCTTGAGCACAAGGGTGTAGTCCTCCTTCTGCTCCTTTGTGGCACGTCCGAAGAGAAGAGTTCTGGTAATGTCCGTTGTTCCGGCGGTGTACTGTCCGCCTGAATCAAGGACCAGAAGGCCGTTTCCGCAGATCTGCTTGTCCGTCTCCTCTGTTGCGCTGTAGTGGATAACCGCTCCGTGCTCCGCAAAACCTGCTATGGTGCTGAAGGAAGGTCCCAGATAATCCTTTTCCTGCTCCCTCTCATTTGCAAGAGCCTGGGCAATGGAGACCTCCGAGAACCTGTAGTTTCCCTTCTCAACCATTGAAAGGAAGTTGACCATGGCAACACCGTCAAGAATGTGCGCCGTCCTCATTCCCTCAAGTTCCGCCTTGTTCTTGCAGGCCTTGAGATCCGTTGAAACCTCCCTGCCCTCAACAATCTTCACAGATGAGGGAATTGCCTCAAAGAGCTGCATGTTTATGCGCTGCGGGTTGAGAAGAACGGATGTGTTTTCCAGCTTTTTCAGCTGTGAAATTATTTCATTGTATTCAAAAACCTCAAACGGGACCTCTGAGAGCAGCTTTTCCGTAAATCTGCTTTTGGGGGTGAAGAGTTTTACACAATCCGGTCCTATGAGCAGATGTGCAAGAAAAACAGGGGTGTCCTCAATGTCGCTTCCCCTCAGGTTCAGAGTCCATGCAATATCATCCAGAGAAGAGACCAGAGACCACTGTGCGCCCTTTTCCAGAGCGCCCTTCCTGATTCTTTCAACCTTGGACTGAACGCTTTCTCCGCAGATTCTGTCACTCATTCTTACAACGGCAGTTGCCGGCATGGCAGGTCTGTCCGCCCAGATTTCATCCAAGAGATCCCTGAAAGGTGTTATTTCAATGCCCTTTTCCGCGTATTTGCGTTGTTTTTCAACCATGAGAGTCTCTGCGGCAATTCCGGTTTTTCCGCTCACGTTCTCCTTAATCCAGTCCGCGGGATTTGAAGCCTCCGGGCCGTCCAGTTTCCTCATCTCAAAGCATGTGCCCTTTATCTGCTCGGCACATTGGACAAAGTAGCGGGAATCAACCCATATCAGAGCCCTTTCCTGAGTAATTACAACAAAACCTGCGCTTCCGCTGAAACCGGAAATCCACTTTCTGGTCTTCCAGCGCTCACTTACATATTCACTCTCATGAGGGTAAGTTCCGTTTATAATCCAGGCACTCATGCCTTTTTCCTTAAAAAGCTTTCTCATAGCTCCAAATCTCTCATTTACCGACATTTTCAATACTCTCCGTTTATCTCTTCTTTCTGTTCTTTTTGCCCTTATCGGCACCCTTTCCTGAATAGTCCGCAGGCTCAAGACGGCAGCCCCTGAAGATAAGGACCGCACCTATAAGAATCATGATAAAACACAGAACCTGTCCCATTGAAATATTGAGAACGGACCTGAACAGGGCCACGGGCTCCGTCTCCTTACCCAGTGCTATTACAAAGCCAAGCTGTGAATCCGGCTCCCTGAAGTACTCAATTACAAAACGCACCAGACCGTATCCGCCTATATATGCACCGGTGAGAACTCCCCTTCCCAGGTTCCTGTTCCTTACCAGAGGCCTTACAAGAAACCACATTACAAAGAAGAGGACAATGCCCTCGAAAAATGCTTCATAAAGCTGGGACGGATGTCTGGGAAGATTTACAAAAGAGCCGTTTGAGTACGCAATTCCGGCTTTTTCCGCTGCAAGACGCACCCATTCCTCGTTTGTTGAGAACCTTGGAGCATCCGGGAAAATCATACCGTAGGAAGTTCCCGTGCAGCGTCCCCAAAGCTCTCCGTTTATAAAGTTTCCAAGTCTTCCGAACGTGTATCCCAGAGGCACGGAAACACAGATTCCGTCACACAGATCCAGAATTCTGTACCCGTTCTTTTTTGCAAACAGGACAACACCGAGAAAAGCCCCCAGCACACCGCCGTGGTAGCTCATTCCGGGAAGCCCGACAAATACGCCGTTTCTGAAGGGCCAGAACATCATCCACGGGTGGGTGAAGTAATAGAAAGAGCCCTCATACAGAAGACAGGAGCCAATCCTTGCACCCAGAATCAGGCCCACAATGGCATAGAGGAACAGGTCCGTGGAAGTGTCCGCGTTCATCTTCCCCAGAGCCCCCAGCCTGCAGTACTTCCTGAAGACAACATAGGCAACGGAGAAAGCAACAATGTACATGACCGCGTACCATCTGACAGGGAGAAACGACACAACTTCTGGTCTTATCCAACCTGGAAAATTCACGTATGAAAACATGTCTGAATTCTACATTCTCAGACAGGAGAGGTCAACTTTCATCGCGTGCGCGCGGTTGTTCTCAATCCCATAATAAGTTATATTTTGGGTATGAAGAAAACACTTGCAGTTCTAATGCTGTCACTGCTGGCACTGGGCCTTCTCTGCGCCGGCGGAGTCATAGAAAACCAGGATGCCTTTTATCAAAATCTCCAGAACACGGTCAGGGAGGCTGACAAGGCACAGAACACCGGAGCCACCACGGTCTCCGATGACAGAAAGATAGAAGAAAACATGGCCAAAATCACAAGGCTGTACAAGTACCTTGAGCAGAACTACCTTTGGGAGATTGACCATGAAAAGACCTATGAGGCCCTTGCAGAGGCCCTGTTCAACTCCATGGGAGACAAGTACACCTACTTTGTCAAAGCAGAGAACATGGATGACTACACAGAAAGCATGATGGGCAAGTACGGCGGACTGGGCTTCTACTTCTCAAAGACATACAAGGAATACCAGGACCCCAAGGATCTTACAACAATCTACTGTCTGCTGTCCCAGATATTCCCGGACACCCCGGCTTCCCGCTCGGGCCTGCTTGCCGGAGACCTTATCACCGCAATTGACGGCACGGACACCGCAGAGCTGTCTGCAAACGACTGTGCATCCAAAATGAAGGGAGACGTGGGAACTTCCGTCACGCTCACCATACTGAGAAACGGCAACTCCTTTGACGTCACAATGACAAGAGAGAAGATCTCCGTCCCCTCAGTTGTAAGTGAAATGCTTGAGAACAACATAGCATACCTTCAGATCCTGCAGTTCTATGACGCAACCGCAGCAGACATCTCAAACGCAATCACGGACCTCATGAACAGAGGAATGAGGGGCCTGATCATAGACCTGAGAAACAACCCGGGCGGAGACGTCTCTGCAGCCCTCACAATTGCGGACATGTTCATCTCCGACGCAGACCTGCTTACAATCAACTACAAACACAAGGAAAACAACACAACCTACAGGGCGGACCTGGGCGTCAAAGTTCCCACTAAGATAAGGGTTGCCATCCTGATCAACGGCAACTCCGCCAGCTCCTCTGAAATCTTCTCATCCACCATGAGAGACAACGGAAGGGCCGTCCTCATAGGAACCAAAACCTACGGAAAGGGCATAATGCAGGCCGTTTCCGCCTTCGGCGATGCAGAAATCTCCGTCACCGTAGCCTCCTTTGTCCCGCCGTCAGGCAATGAAATACACAAAGTAGGCGTTGAACCGGACATCCTTGTTCCGGACATTGAAATAAAGGAAGAAGAGGAAGAGGCTTACAAGGCCCTTGTCTCCGGTTCCCTCATCAAGGACTACGTTGCCGCCCACCCTGAATACACAAAGGAAAACGTAATGAACTTTGTCAAAGAAAACCCGGACACGGGTCTTTCAGATGAAGTTGTGTACCTGCTTGTGAGAAACAGCTACTTCTCCAAGATGAATTATGACCAACAGCCCAAGGCAGACATCTGGTTTGACCCCCAGGTCAGGGCAGCCCTTGAATATATAAAGGAAGGCCTGATTCTCTGATGCGGCTCTTTCTGCTTCCTCCCTCCTTCAATCCTCAGGAGCCTCTGGTTCTGACCGGAAAGGACTATAACTACATAGTCCGCGTCCTCAGGCTCAGGGAGGGACAGAACCTTACCGGAAGAGACACTCAGGGCAGAACATGGAGCCTTGAGATAATAAAGATATCGGACAGCTCCTGCGCCGTTGAAGCGCGGGAGATGCCTAAGGCCGTTGCCACTACGGACGCCCTTCCCTCCTGCAGGCCGCAGAAGACAGTGGTGCTCTACCAGTGCATTCCCAAGGGCCGCAAGACAGATGACATAATCCGCATGGCAACTGAGGCCGGAGCGTACAGAATTGTGCTCGTGCACAGCAGAAACTGTGTCTCGGATTTCACCGGCGCGGAGGAAGGCAAGTTCTCGCGCTACAGGGCCGTTGTCAGAGAGGCAGTCCAGCAAAGCGGCTCCCTGGTTCCCACGGAGGTTGAGGGAGTAATAGACATAAGTCAGGTCCCCGCCCACTTCTCTGCTCTGTGCAGAGAACTAAAGACAAATGGAAAGGGTCTTTTCTTCCACCAATGCCCCGTGGGTGAAGAACAAAAGGACCTGTGCAGCCTGTTAAGTGGTTTTGACGGAGCGGCCGGAATACTCATAGGGTCAGAAGGCGGTCTTACTGACACGGAGACGGACAATCTTGTCATGCAGGGATTCAGCCCCGTACTCCTCAAAACCAACATTCTGAGGTGTGAAACCGCAGCAATCTATGCCGTAGGGGCCGTTCAGACCCTGCTTGAAACAAGTTGTTAATAACTTGTGCAAAACGGTCCCAATATACCACTGAACACATTCACTTAACATAGCTTAACCACTTAAAAAGTTATATAAGTTCTGTTAATAATTAATTCATTTTTAAAAATTATTTCCATGTATTACAATAATTTATTACTTATATGCAGTTGCCTTGTGGTAACCGCGAACCTAATACCAAGTTCAGGCATTATATAGTTTTACACATAATCCTTCCGAAGTTGTGCATAACTTGTGCAATAGTGTTGCGTAAAACCACCGTTTTTTCCGCTTTTTCTTTTATTTACAGGAAATAGGGCTTGCGGCACAAAAACGGCCGTACACAATTCTTTTCAATCTGTTGTTGAAATGCCTCCGACGAGAGGGGTAAACTGTCACCATGAAGCAGGAAACAGGAACAGTATACGGGATAGGCAACCCCCTTATAGATGTAATAGTAAACATTTCCTTTGAGGACCTTGAGACACTGGGCCTTCACAAGGGTACAATGAACCTTATAACCGCAGAGAAAAGACAGGAGCTTGTCTTATTCATAAAGAACAAGAAGGCGCCCGCCTACTCCTGCGGCGGCTCGTGTCCCAACACGGTAATCACGCTCTCGGCCATGGGAATAGAATCCATCCTTGCCGGCAAGATAGGCGCGGACGAATACGGAGATATCTACAGGCGCCAGCTTGTCCTGCTGGGCGTGAAGGACAACCTTGCTGTCTCGGAGAACCCCACCGGATCCTCAATCATCCTTGTTTCCCCGGATTCAGACAGAACCATGAACACCTTCCTGGGTGCCAACAGGGACTTCTCCCCGGATGACATTATAGAAAAGGACCTGATCCGGTCCGATTTCTTCCACTTCACAGGCTACATGTGGGACACTGATAACCAGAAGGCCGCCGTGAACAAGGCCCTGGGCATTGCACATGCAAACGGAGTCAGAGTCTCCTTTGACATTGCGGACATGTTTGCCGTGGGCCGTTACCATGACTCCTTCCTGGAGCTTATCAAAAACCACTGTGACATTGTCTTTGCAAACAAGGAAGAAGCCCGCAGCATGTTTGACAACTATGACGCCTACGAGTGCTGCCGCAGCATGGGCAAGCTTTGTGAAACAGCCGTGGTCAAGAACGGCAAGAAGGGTTCCTTTGTAAGCTACAGGGGAAAGATTACGGAAATTCCCGTCCAGGGCCCTGAAACCGCAGTAGACACCACAGGAGCCGGAGACACCTACGCAGCAGGCTTCCTCTACGGTCAGTGCAGGGGCTTTGACATAGAAAAGAGCGGCTATGCGGCATCCATGCTTGCCGGCCAGATAATAAAGCAGACAGGCGCCCAGTTCTCCAAAGAAAAGGCAGACACCCTGCGCGCTCAGTTGGAAAAACTCTGAACCAACCCGGATTTCAGCTATTCAAGTCTTTTAAGAATTGAATCCAGGAGTTTT
>CAMZGJ010000065.1 GCA_947306375.1 uncultured Spirochaetales bacterium | reverse complement strand
GACAAAGGTCATTGAGAAGACCTACGGCGATGACAGCGGTATGGGCACTGACTACCTTGGAAAGACAGTAAAGATCAGTGTTTCAATCAAGGAAGTCAAGCAGAAGGAAGTTCCGGAGCTTGATGATGAGTTTGCACAGGATGTCAAGGACAGTTACAAGACTCTTGCCGACATGAAGGCAGACATCAAGAAGCAGCTTCAGGAAAAGGCTGAGCAGGTCAACAAGGATTACAAGCTCAACGCAGTTCTGGAAGCCCTTGCAGACAAGACCGAGATTGCAATTCCCAAGAGCATGATCACGGCCCAGCTTGAGCAGGAGTGGAGATCATTTGCACAGCGCTTCGGAATGCCGGAAGAGGAAGTTGAGCGCCTCATGTCTGCAAACGGAAGCGGCAAGGCACAGTTCCTGGAGACAAGAAAGGCAGACACGGAGAAGGGTCTCAAGGTCCAGCTGATTGTTGAGAAGGTGAAGGAGGAGCAGAACTTCCAGATTTCAGATGAGGAACTTGAGAACGCACTGAAGAACTACGGCACCGAGATTACAAAGGACAGCCCCAACTACGATGCTCTCAAGGCCTATGCTGAGGATGATGTAAAGTTTGACAAAGCAAAGAACTACCTTGTGGAGAACAACAAGTTCACTGAACTGAAGCCTGAAAAGGCTGCAAAGGCAGAAGAGAAATAATGGATAAAATGAAGGATTACTCCTACCTTATCCCCACCGTCATAGACAGCACCGGCGTGGGAGAAAGAGCATATGACATCTACTCACGCCTTCTCAAGGAACGCATAGTGTTTCTTGACGGGGAGATTAACGATGAAAGAGCTGACCTTGTTGTGGCGCAGATGCTCTTTTTGGAGGCGGAGGATCCCAAGAAGGAAATCAACCTTTACATAAACAGCCCGGGCGGAAGCGTGACTGCAGGTCTTGCAATCTATGACACCATGCAGTACATCCGTCCGCAGGTCTGTACAATCTGCATGGGACAGGCCGCTTCCATGGCCGCCCTCATTCTTGCAGGCGGTGCAAAGGGAAAGAGAATGGTCCTTCCCTCCTCCCGTGTAATGATTCACCAGCCGTGGGGCGGTGTAGAAGGCCAGAGTTCAGATATTGCCATACATGCAAAGGAAATACTCAGACTGAAAAAGCTTTCAATAGAATACATTGCCCACCACACAGGCAGAAAATATGAAGAGGTTGCCGCCGCAATGGAGAGAGACTTCTTCATGACGGCCTCTGAAGCCGTGGACTTTGGAATTGCAGACAAGGTGCTTGACCGCAAGGCCGAGAACAGGAAGGAAGACTGATGGCATTCGGCAGAAACTCAAACAAATACTGCTCTTTCTGCGGCGGTGCCGATGCAAGGCTCATAACCGGACCCAACGGAATTGCCATCTGCGAGAACTGCGTTGACAGATGCAGGGAGATTCTCAGGGAAACCGGAGACACGGAAGGTCTTTCCTCACATGAACTTCCGGATGTCCTTCCCACACCCCATGAGCTGAAAGAGTATCTGGACAAGTACGTCATAGGCCAGAACAAGGCCAAGAGGATACTCAGCGTAGCAGTCTACAACCACTACAAGAGGGTCAAGTACGAGGAACAGCTCAAGGACAAGGACGTTGAGCTGGACAAGTCCAACATCCTTATAATGGGTCCCACCGGTACGGGAAAGACCCTTCTTGCAAGAACCCTTGCCAAGAGACTTGATGTTCCCTTTGCAATTGCCGATGCAACAACAATCACCGAAGCCGGATATGTGGGAGAGGACGTTGAGAACATTCTCCTCAAGCTGATTCAGGCCGCAGGAGATGACGTAAAGGCCGCAGAGCACGGCATTATCTTCCTTGATGAGGTGGACAAGATTGCCAAGAAGGGAGAGAACGTCTCAATCACAAGAGATGTTTCCGGAGAAGGCGTACAGCAGGCCCTTTTGAAGATAATTGAAGGCACAATTGCAAGCGTTCCCCCGCAGGGGGGAAGAAAGCACCCCAACCAGGAGATGATTAAGATAGACACAAGGAACATCCTTTTCATCTGCGGCGGTGCATTTGTGGGCCTTGATAAGATTATTGAAAAGCGCCTTGACAGCTCATCTATGGGCTTCGGCAAGGAGATTGTGGATGTCAGGGAGAAGAACCTTGAGGATCTTTATGAGAACATCCTTCCGGATGACCTTATAAAGTTCGGTCTAATACCGGAGTTCATAGGCCGTCTTCCCGTTCACGTCGGACTGAACAACCTTACCGTGGAGGACCTTGAGAGAATTATCTCTGAGCCCAGAAACTCAATTCTCAGGCAGTATGTGGCCTCCCTTGAGCTTGACGGAGTTACCCTTGAGTTCAAGCCTGAGGCAATCCATGAGATTGCACAGACTGCCTATGACCAGAAGACCGGCGCCCGCGGAATCAGAAGCATTGTGGAGGACATAATGACCGACATAATGTATGACATTCCCTCAGACAAGTCTGTGAACAGGATTGTGGTAGATTCCGCTCTTGTTAAAGAAAAGACAAAATGCACATTATAGACAGTCATTTCCATACACAGATTCTGAAAAAAAGGGCTCTTGAAACGGAGCCCTCATTTTCTTTTCTCAGCGGAGGAATAGACGCAGGCTGCAATGAGGAAGACCTTGAGGCCAGAAGCGCCCTCCTCACACCCTACCCCCACATAAAGCTTGCCGGTGCAATGGGCCCGTGGTGTCTGGAAGGAATGACCGGCACAACACAGGACCATGAAACAATGGTCAGGCGCCTGGGCGTCCTTGAGGAAAACCTTGTAAGATACAGGGTATCCTTTCTGGGTGAAACCGGACTTGACTACTACTGGAACTATGGCACTCAGGAGCTTCAGAAGGAGCTTTTTTCAAAACAGATGGAAACGGCAAAGCGCATGGGACTGAGGGTCCTTATCCACTGCCGCCGGGCAGGCGATGACACTGCACGGATTATAAGGGAAGCCGTCCTCCCCGGTGCCGGAGTAATACACTGCTTCGAAGGCTCCCCGGTTCTTCTTGAAACCGCCCTTGAGTGCGGTTACTGGATAAGCTATGCGGGAAACCTTACTTACAAATCCAACAATTCTTTAAGGGAAACAATAAAGCGCGTACCGGAGGACAGACTGCTTCTGGAAACAGACGCACCCTATCTTTCTCCCGTACCGCTGAGAGGACAGCCAAACGTACCTGCAAACGTTATACACACCTATGAATGCGCAGCTCAGGTGCTTGGCATTTCACTTGAGGCACTCTCAGAGAGGGTTTGGAACAATTATCTGGATTTCACAACACCTATTTTGGGGCACTGACCGTTTTCCGGGCAGAGGGAGCATCTGGGACTTACGCTGGTGCACACCTCCTGTCCGTAGCTTACCAGAAGCTCGTTCAGAGGAATCCAGTAGCGTTTGGGCATGACGGTCTGAAGCACCTTCTCGCTTTCCTCCGGTGTCTTTGTCTTTATCCAGCCCATGCGGTTGGAGATCTGGTGCACATGGCAGTCCACGCAGATGGCATCTATTCCGAACCCCAGATTCAATGTCAGGTTTGCAGTCTTTATTCCCACTCCCGGAAGTGCCAGAAGCTCTTCAACTGTGTCCGGCACCTTTCCCCCGTACTTATCCGCAAGAACCTGTGAGACCTCAAGGATTCTCTGCGCCTTTGTTCTGTAGAATCCGGTGGGAAAAATAAGGTCTTCAATCTCTTTTGCAGACAACTTCAGCATGGCCTGCGGATTGTCTGCCTTTTCAAACAGACGCACGGAGGCCTTGAGTGTGACATCGTCCTTTGTTCTGAGAGACAGAAGGGTTGAGATAAGGACACAGTAAGGGTCGTTTTTTGTTATTGCAACATAACTTACCGCGGGAAGCTCTTTGTTCAGGGAATTCAGTGTGTCCCGGAATTCAATGAAGATTCGGTCAAAATAGGCCTCATCTGGTTTTGTATGTGTCATAGAAAAGAAAACCCTCCCCGATTGCAGGTCTTTCGGTTTCAAGCAGAGGTATTACTGAAAGTGCCAGATCCGGATAAACAACATAGTCCGCATCCGTCCTCTCCCCTGCATAGCGGTAGTCAACCTCTCCTGCCCCTGCGTCCTCAGGACTGCTCTGAGAAACAAGAACCGTGTCAAAGTATCCGTCATTGTGCGCGGCAATTCCCACGCTCACTGCACTGCCAAGGTCCTTGACGCGGATATCGGCAGCCCTTGCGGCTGCTGTGACCACCGGGCTGCAGATTACCATGCGGCTTGAGGCCGAGCTTTTCTCAAGCATTGCTTTCAGGCCCTCTGCGTCCGTAAGCTCTGCGTTGTCTATGCTGACCACGCTGAGCCTGTAGCCTTTGACAAACAGGCCGTGGCCCAGGTTCCCTATACCCCTCAGCGGGTAGTTCATGCTGAAGGTTCTGTCCTGCACAAGCGTGACCCTGGGAAGAAGCAGCGTGAAGACGGTCCCCAGGACAAACATGAGTACAAGAAACAGAAGGGATGAAAGAAGAATCTTTCTCATAAAGACGAATCTATCACAAATGGCATTTGAAGTCAAAATTGACGTATCTGACCAACTGTATTATCATGATTTGCATAGGAGTGAAAATATGGTTTCTTACAAAGATCTTGGCCTTGTAAACACAAGAGATATGTTTGCAAAGGCAGTCAAAGGCGGCTACGCCATTCCTGCTTACAACTTCAACAACATGGAACAGCTGCAGGCAATAATAATGGCATGTGTTGAGACAAAATCACCTGTCATTCTTCAGGTTTCAAAGGGCGCAAGAGATTATGCAAATATGAATATTCTCAGAAACATGGCCCGCGGAGCAACAGAATATGCCCATGAACTGGGTTATGACATTCCCGTTGTTCTCCACCTTGACCACGGTGACAGCTTTGAAACATGTAAAGAATGCATCGACAACGGATTCTCATCTGTCATGATTGACGGCTCAGCACTTCCCTACGACGAGAACGTGGCAGTGACAAAGAAGGTTGTTGATTATGCCCACAAGTTTGACGTAACGGTTGAGGGTGAGCTTGGAGTGCTTGCAGGTGTTGAGGATGATGTTGTGGCAGAGAAGTCCCACTACACAAGACCCGAAGAGGTTATTGACTTTGTCTCAAAGACAGGCGTTGACTCTCTTGCCATTTCAATCGGAACAAGCCACGGCGCTTACAAATTCACACCGGAACAGTGCACACGCAACAGCGAAGGCATCCTTGTTCCGCCCCCGCTCCGCTTCGACATCCTCAAGGAAATTGAGAAGAAGCTCCCCGGCTTCCCCATTGTTCTCCACGGTTCATCATCAGTTCCCCAGAACTTTGTAAAGATGATCAACGAGCACGGCGGAAAGCTCAAGGACAGCGTAGGTATTCCCGAGGAACAGCTCAGGGAAGCTGCAAAGAGCGCAGTGTGCAAGATCAACATTGACAGTGACGGAAGACTTGCAATGACAGGTACAATCCGCCGCGTCCTTGATGAGAAGCCCGAGGCATTTGACCCCAGAGTATACCTCAAGGAAGCCCGTGCAGCACTCAAGGAGATGTACAAGCACAAGAACATAGATGTCCTGGGCAGCGCAGGCAAGGCCTGATTACCCGGCACAGTTTTACACAGACCATCGGATTCTTATGTTCGGTGGTCTTTTTTTTAGACAAGATTTTGCGGAGGTGTGTATGAAACTTCTTATTCTTGGCGGAACCGGCAACATGAGCCGTCAGATTACAACTCAGGCAGTACAGGCAGGTTTTGATGTAACTGTTTTCAACAGGGGCACCAGAAAGGACTTCAACATCCCTCCGGAGGTAAAGGTTGTAACCGGAGACAGACGCACGCCCGGTCTTCTTGAAGAGAAGTTCCGCAACTGCAGTTTTGATGCGGTAATAGACATGCTCTCCTACAAAGAGGAAGATGCGGCGCAGACCCTGAAGGTGTTTGACGGGCATGTACGGCACATAGTCTTTACCTCCAGTTCCGCAGCCTACGCCATGCCCCAGAGGATTGTTCCCATAAGGGAGGAGTCCTGCCCCCTCTGGACTGAGAATGTTTTTCCTTACGGCTTTGAGAAGGCAAAGATGGAAAGACGTGTATGGGCCACTGAATCGGAGTCGGCCAAGACAATCATAAGACCTTCCCTCACCTTTGGTGTGGGTTGCTCAAACATAGGCATTTTGCGTCAGAACGCCAACATAATGTACAGGATTCTTGAGGGCAAACCTCTTGTCATGATGGGAGACGGGACTATGTACCGCAACTTCACCTTTGCTCCGGACATGGCCAGTGCATACCTCAAAACCCTGCTCAATCCGGCAACCTACGGAAAGGCCTTCCATGTTACAAACGGCATTTCCTGCATGTGGGATGACCTTTACAACACTGTGGGCTCCATCCTTGGCCGCAGCGTGGACATGATTCACATCTCCACGGAAACCCTGCTCAGTTTTGACAGAGTGCTCTTTGAGCATCTGGAACTTGAGAAAAAGTACTGCGGCCTGTTTGACTGCTCGGCCTTCCGTCAGGCGGTGCCTGACTGGAAGCCTGAGTATGACCTGAAAAAAGGCATGGAGATGATAGTCTCCTGGTGGCAGGAGAGCCGTTTCCCGCTCAACGAGGAAAAGGACATAAAAGAAACCC
>CAMZGJ010000064.1 GCA_947306375.1 uncultured Spirochaetales bacterium | reverse complement strand
AATAAGCCTGTAGTGCCGTTCTGCAGGAACTTTCAAAGGAGACCTATATGTACAACAGAAAACAAAACCAAAATTTCAACACAGTTGTTGCCCTCATCCTGCTCTATGCAGTTCTTTTCTCTATCTGCTCCTGCAACATGGGCGGAGCGGAGAGCCGCTCCTCATGGACATCTTCCTCGGTCAAAAGTGTAGTCTCCGAGGCAATAGACAGGGAGATGGAGTTTGTCAAACCCAACCTTGACCCTGACCTTCAGGCCAACATTGACAACGGCGGAGCCAAGGGTTCAAGAATGTCCGGCCGTCAGATAGTGGATCTTACTGAAAAGGAACAGGGCGGTTCGGGCTACATAGACTTCTGCTACACGGTGAACATGGACGGTTATGCAGATTCACGCACGGTCATGGACAACGCCAGACCCCTTATGTCCGAGAGCCAGTTCTCCCAGCTTGAGACCCGTGCCGCGGAGGTGGAGAAAGCCTTTGAGGAGGCTGCCGAGTCCTACAGCAAGGCCCTCCCTGAAAGCCAGAAAGAAGCCTTCTACAAAGACCTCAAGAGCCTTGTCACAAGAACCGTGGTCCTCCTGACAGCCGGCATTGTCTACGCAGTTATTCCCGATGTCATTCTCTGGGGCAAGGTCTCAGCGGCAGCCGCCATCTCAATAGGTGCCGGCCTTGTTGCAATAACCATCATGACCATCTATGAGAAATACAGGTTCGGTATGTCGGAAACTGAGCAGAAGAGGTCCCTCAAGGACTGGATGGAACAGCTGATCCAGGTGCCCAAAGCCGACTTCGCGCTCACAACCACCGCAGGCACCCTTGCCACAGTCTTTGCAGAGGGTCCCGTGGTCAAAGGCATAACAATCTGTGTCTTTGCCTTCACCAACTGTCTGGAAACCGTTTCAGAAATGATGAAAAAGTACAACTTCAACATGTAAGGACTCAGAACGCTGCCGGTTTAATCCCAAAGCCACAAAAAAATGGCAATGGGATGAAAATTCATCCCAAATCAAATATTTAAGTTCAAATTGGATTAAAAACAGTTTAAGGAGAACACCCTTGGATTTGAAGACTATCAGGGAATACCTGAAGGAATGCATTAGAACACTGGAAACAGACCTTGCCGTCTGTCAAAAAAAGACCGTACTTGAAGGTTATGCAATCAGTAAAAATCAATACGGCGCTACAAGGTATTACATCAAAGCAAACGGACTGATTAAATACATAAAAACTCTGGATGAGGAAACACTGAAGCAGTATTGCCAGGAGAGGTTTTACAGGAAGTTGGAGCAGATGTTACCTGCACAGATTTCAAAACTTAAAAAGGCTGCTGAAAAGTTGGAAAAAACTTGGGATGTTCAGGACATTTATGAAGCTCTTCCCGGGCCTGTCAGAAAATATGCGGTTCCCCAAACCGGCAGACAGAGGAAGATGATTGAGGATTTTTATACGGAAGGGCGGTATGCGGAGCACAGCACATATCCCAAATCCGAAAAGTTCGAGACTGAGAAGGGGGATATTGTCAGATCAAAGAGCGAGTTGATCATAGCAAATATGCTCCATCACGCGGGAATTCCCTATGACTACGAAAGAATCGTCTACTTCAAGAACAGGAAGTGGAAGTTCCCGGATTTCACAATTCTCAATGAAAGAACGGGAAAGAAGTACATCTGGGAACACTTCGGCAGATTGGATGAGGAGAAATACAGAACGGACACCATGGAAAAGATTGAAGCATACGAGACAAACGGATTTATCCAGGGAGTTGATCTTATTATGACCTTTGAGACAAAAGAAAAGCCCCTGAACACAAAACATGTCAGGGACCTGATCAACCGGTTTTTCAAATAATGCTTGCCTGAGCGGTCAGGCTCTGCCGTAGAGCCTGATGTATTCCCTCAGTCTGTCCGTCATCCATGAGCGCAGGGCGCCGGGTTCCATTCTCCAGGACCAGTTGAAAGATCCTACAGTGGAGGGGGCGTTCATTCTGGCACTGTCATCCAAGCCCAGGAGATCCTGAACGGGAAAGATGACAGTATCCGCACTGGATGCAAGAAGACTGCGCATCACCTGCCAGACAACCTCCTCGTCGGAGCACTGGAAGTAACGGCGGACCATGTCCTTGTAGGAATCCGGAAGACTGTTGAACCAGCCGCGTGTGGTCTGGTTGTCATGGGTGCCGGAGTAGGCCGCGCAGTTCTTAATGTAGTTGTGCGGCAGGTAGGGATTGTGCGTGTCTATCCATCCGTCCCTGAGATCAAAGGAGAACTGTACAATCTTCATTCCCGGCCAGCCGGTCTTCTCCAGAAGATCTTTGACTTGGTCTGTAATGACACCAAGGTCTTCAGCGATAATGGAATACTTTTTAAAGTGCTTAAGAAGGTTCATGCCCGGGCCGGGGACCCATTTACCCTCCCTGGCGGTGCTGCTGCCGGCAGGAACTTCCCAGTAGCTCTCAAAGCCGCGGAAGTGGTCTATTCTCACAACGTCGACCATGCTGAACATGTGTTTCATGCGGCTCTTCCACCAAGCGTAATCATCCCTGGCGTGGACATCCCAGTCATAGACGGGGTTCCCCCAGTACTGGCCGTCCGGAGAAAAAGCGTCAGGCGGAACACCGGCTCCGGCCTTCTGGTTGCCCTTGGAGTCAAACTTGAAAAGCCTTCTGTTGACCCAGACATCCACACTGTCCGAAGCGGCGAAAATGGGAATGTCTCCGACAATCCTGATACCGACGGAGGCGGCGTATTCATGCAGGGCATTCCACTGCGAGAAGAAGAAGTACTGCAGGGCCTTCCAGATTTCAATCTCTCCGGCCAGGTTCTTTCTGTACATATTCAGGGTTTTCTCATCCCTGTTTCTGAGGCCGGGCTCCCAGATGAACCACCTTGAGTCCTTTTTCTCATCCACAACGGCACGGTAGAGGGCATAGTCATCCAGCCAGTCTGAGGCACTCCTGCAGAAGGCGGCAAACTGTCTGTCATTGGGATTAAGCTCAAGAAACTCCGCGGCTGCCTTTTTCAGGAGGGGCAGCTTGTATGCAAAAACGGCGTTGTAATCCACATTACCGTATTCTGAGCACTCCGGAGGTGTGAAAACGGTCCTGATTCCGGGTATGGACCTGAGGTCAATGAGGTACTCGTTTCCGGCAAAGCAGGAGCGGGATGAATAGGGCGAATCCCCGTATCCGGTGGGGCCCAGCGGAAGTATCTGCCAGAGTCTGACTCCGGCCTGTGAAGCGGTCTTCAGAAAGTCCCTTGCCTCGGCTCCCAGGTCACCTATTCCGAACGGTGACGGGAAAGAGGTGGGATGTATGAGCAATCCGCAGTTTCTGGTGTTTTTTTGTGTCATGGCTGAACTATAAACCATAGCACTTCTTTTTTCCACTCTTCTTGTTTACCCGCTTTTTTCGGTGTATAATAAGGCCATGAATCCGGAAACAGAATTCAATATAGGCGACCATGTTGTTTACCCCCTTCAGGGCGTGGGTGTGATTAAGGACATCCGCGAACGGACAATCAAGGACCAGACCAAAACCTTCTATGTAATCTACCTGGACATCTCGGACATGACTGTCAGCATCCCTGTTGACAGGGCAAAGGAGATAGGCATAAGGGGCCTGGTCTCACCGGCGGAGGCAAAGGCCGCACTGGATTCAATCTCAGGCAAATATGAACCCGTGAACGTGGACTGGAAGGCCCGCTACCAGATGAACGTGAACCTGGTCAAGGAAGGCTCCATCATGTCCATAACCCAGGTGGTTCAAGGCCTCTACCACAGAAGCAAAATCAAGGAACTGCCGGTTCAGGAGCGCAAACTCTATGACAACGCGCTCAGGCTCCTCATAGACGAATGCGCCTACTCAATGGGCAGGAGCTCCGAGGAAATAGAAAAAGAAATCTTCACATATCTGGAGAAATAAATGTTCCCCGGGAACGTAGCAATCATAACGGCGGCCGGCTCCTCAACACGCTTCAACGCCCCTGACGGGCGATACCCTCACAATACAAAAAAGGAATTTCTGGATTTGGACGGCCACTCCGTTCTGTACAGGGCGTCTGCCCCGTTCTTCAGTGTTCCCAATCTCCGCGCCTGCGTCGTGACCTGCAGAGCCGGTGAGGAAGAGCAGACCCGCAAGGCCCTTGAGGATCTTGTTTCCAAAAACATACCCGTCTACATAGTTCCCGGTTCGGACACGCGCCGCGGCTCAGTCTTCAACGGCCTGAAAGAGCTTATGAAACACGGAGAATCAGACAACTGCATAGTTGCAGTTCATGACGGAGACAGACCCTTCATAGACAAAGAGACAATTATGGACTGCATAGTCTATGCCCATATGTTCGGCGGCTCGGTGCCGGCCCTCAGGATAACGGACACAATAATCCGTGCGGATGAGGAAGGCTTTTACACAGCCTCCGTGCCGCGGGACGGAGCCTACACGGTGCAGACACCGCAGTGCTTCAGGCTTCAGGACCTTTATCAGGCTCACGTAAAGGCAGAACAGTCTCCCGACGCGGACCGCTTCACTGATGATGCCGGCCTCTACGCAGCTGCAGGCTTTAAGGTTGCAGTTGTGAACGGAAGTGAGAAAAACAGAAAGATTACCTACCGCTCGGACCTGAAACAGAACAGCGCGGAAAGCATGGAAGACGCAGATGAGGAAGAACAGGAATCTGCCGGGTGCACCGGCAACTGCTCAACATGCAGAAGCGCCTGCGTCAGGGAGGATTTTCAATGAGAATCGGAACAGGCTGGGACATACACCCGCTGGTGGAAGGCAGAGACCTTGTGCTGGGAGGCGTTTACATTGAAAATGACAGGGGCTGTCTGGGACACTCGGACGGAGATGCCCTCATTCATGCGGTAATAGACGCAATGCTTGGTGCGGCAGGGCTGGGAGACATAGGAGACATGTTCCCGGACACGGACGAGACGTTCCGCGGAATCTCCTCGGTTGTGCTTCTGCGCCTGGCAAATGACAAACTCCGGGAAAATGACTTTGACATTGTGAACGTGGACTGCACCGTTATTATTCAGAGTCCCAAACTGGGACATTACAAGGACAGGATGCGGGAGACTATTGCGGAGGCTCTGGATCTTGACGTGGACAGCGTCAACGTCAAGGCCAAGACCGCCGAGCACATAATGGGAGAGCTTGGAAGCTCTGATGCCGTAATGGCGCAGGCTGCCGTGCTGATTGAAGAAGCATAACTATGGAAAGACAGGATAAAGAACTTGCGTTCATGCTCAGGTACGAGAACATAGCCTGGTACGATGAGGGTGCCGTCCGGATTCTTGACCGCAGAATCTATCCGGCAGAAACCCGTTTTGTCACATGCAGAACCCACGTTGAGGTAATGCAGGCCATAAGGGACATGGTAACCCAGAGCGCAGGGCCCTACACTGCGGCTCCCATGGGAATGGCTCTTGCAGCATGGGAATGCCGGGACATGGAACCGGAGAGACAGTTGGAATACCTGCAACAGGCCGCCCGGACCATAACGGCAGCAAGACCCACTACAAAGGACAGACTCATGCAGGTAACACAGGCCTGTATCCCTGTTGCGCAGAAGGCGCTGGAACAGGGACAGCGCGCTGACCTTGCAATAAGAGAGCACGTGGTTCAGGCCAATAATTCAAGATATGCACAGATAAAACGCACCGCAAAACACCTTGCAAACACATTCCCGGACAACGGAACGGTAATGACCCAGTGCTTTGCGGAGACCATTGTGGGCTTAATGCTGCTGGAGTGCAGAAACCGCGGCAAAAAGATAAGGCTGTTCTGCCCTGAGACAAGACCCTACTTCCAGGGTGCAAGACTGACTGCCACCGTCTGCGCTGAAATGGGATTTGACACCACTGTCATAACGGACAACATGCCTGCCTTTGTCATGGCCAACGAGCACGTGGACGTATTCACATGCGCCGCGGACGTAATAAGCATGGACGGCTACGTATTCAACAAGGTGGGAACAAGCCAGATAGCAATATGCGCAAAACACTTCGGCATACCCGTATACGTGACCGGAGTGCCGGATGCAGGCCACCCGGACTACAGAAGCGTCACAATAGAAATGCGGGACCCTGACTTCACGCTTCAGGCCATGGGAGTGCGCACCGCCGCTCAGGGCCTGGGAATAAAGGGCTACTACCCGGCCTTTGACATGACAGAGCCCTCCCTCATAACGGGAATTGTGACCCCCGAGGGAATAAAAAGCCCGAGCGAACTCGGGCGATACTTTGAAACTTCACAGACCAGGGGTTTTCTCTGCTGAGAAAAACCGTCAGCCTTCAATAAGCATTGTCTTGGGATCAAGTGAAACACCGGACGGTCTGGGAATCTCCCTGTCCTTGCACTTGACAATTGTCATGATTACGCGGCTTCTCTCGTCGTTGTAATGAAGACCCACAAGCACGTCTATAATGGGCTTGTACGGATTCATGCTCTCGGGAACGCCGTACTCATCAAACTGAACGTCCGGCCTTACCGGTGAAACGCTGAACCAAACCTCAACATTCATATCCTGTGCAAACTGCTTGATCTTCCTTACGTCTTCCTCAGCCGCAACGGTGAGCTTGTATCCATCAAAGAAGATGGCGTCCGCCTTGAATGAGCCCTGTTTGATAAGAGTCTCAAGGCTGTTGAGTATGGTCTCAACGGATGTGTTCTCCTGAGAGAAGTTCATCATGACCCTGTTTCTGCGGATTGTCTCATAAACATCCACCGCATCCTCAAGGCTTCTGAAGTCCGTAATCTCCCTGA
>CAMZGJ010000063.1 GCA_947306375.1 uncultured Spirochaetales bacterium | reverse complement strand
CTGTCCGGGAAGAATGTCTTCCTTGTGAATCTCCAGTACAGCCTGTCCGTACTCAAGGTCATAGCTCTGGGAAATGGTTGGTCTGGGCAGTTTTCCGGCTTTTCTGACGGGGATGAAGGGCTTGTGGAGCAGGTAGGCAATGGGCATTCCGAGGATGAAGCCTCTGGACTCAAGACCTGCAATGACATCAAACTCAACGCCGTCAAGCAGTTTGATCATCTCATCAATGGCAAGTTTAAGGCCGTCCGCATCCTTGAGGATACCTGTCACATCTCTGAAAATGATTCCGGGCTGGGGAAAATCCGGTATGCTGATTATGTAGTCTTCAACTTTCTTCATGGAATACCTCCGCAACAGGGTAGAATTATACCCTGTTACGCTCTTGAGTAACAACCCTTATGGCATTAGAATAACCGTTAAAAATACACACCGGAGCAGACAGATATGAATTCCAGAATTCTCTCAGAGTACTTCAGAACACACAAGGACAACATTGACCCGTCCGCCGTGAATTTCATTTCACAGGTTGAACTTATGAATGAAAAAAGCCCTGAAGCCGTCCGCACTGTCATAAAGGAGAACTTATCTCAAGCTCATTGAAAGTGAGAATTTCTGCTATAGAGCAGTGCATGCATCCATGGGAAACTGGTTTACGGACAAGTACGCGGAGGGTGTTCCCGAGCACAGATTCTACGCCGGATGCGACAATGTGGATGAGATTGAGTCCCTTGCCTGCAGGACCGCCTGTTCTCTCTTCGGTGCCGACCACGCCTACGTCCAGCCCCACAGCGGAGCAGATGCAAACCTGTGCGCATACTGGGCAATTCTGGACAACAGGGTTCTCACCCCTTACTGCATTGAGGCCAAGGTGAAGAACTACAATGAGATGAGCAGGGAAGACTGGAATAATCTGCGTACCCTGTGCAGAAACCAGAAACTGCTTTCCATGGACTACTACAGCGGCAGCCATCTCACACACGGCTACAGGCAGAACCTCTCTGCGCATCTTTTTGACTGTTACTACTACAAGGTCAACAGAGAGGGCATTCTGGACTACGATGAGATAGAGAAACAGGCCATGGAGGTCAAGCCCCTTATCCTTCTTGCAGGCTACAGTGCATATCCGGGAATTATCAACTTCCGCCGCATGCGTGAGATTGCAGACAGATGCGGAGCCGTCCTTATGGTGGATATGGCTCACTTTGCAGGTCTTGTGGCCGGAAAGGTCTACACCGGTGACTATGATCCGGTTCTCTGGGCACACATTGTCACAACAACCACACACAAGACCCTCCGCGGACCCCGCGGCGGAATGATTTTATGCAAGCAGGAGTTTGCGGAAAGCGTGGACAAGGGATGTCCTCTTGTAATAGGCGGACCGCTTCCCCACGTTATGACCGCAAAGCTCATTGCCCTGAAAGAGGCCCATACCCCTGAGTTCAGAAAGTACGCCGCAAGCATTGTCAGAAACTCAAAGGCACTTGCCGCAGCTTGTATGGAACAGGGACTCAAGGTCCTGACGGGAGGTTCTGAGAACCACCTTATTCTTGTGGATGTAACTCCCTTTGGCATAACGGGAAGGCAGGCTGAAAAAGCCCTGCGCACCTGCGGTCTTACAGTGAACAGAAACACAATTCCCGGAGACATAAACGGCCCGTGGTACACATCCGGAATAAGGGTGGGCGTTCCCGCCGCAACAACACTCGGAATGGGTGCAGGGGAAATGAAGAAGATTGCAAAAATGATCTATATGATTCTGAGCAACACAGTGCCCAAGGTTAACGAGCAGGGACTGCGCTCCAAGTCCGGAATAACCATGGATGACAGCTTTGTTCAGAGCATGAACAAAGAGGTGAGGGAACTTCTGGACACCTTCAGACTCTACCCCGAGATTGACCCGGATTTCATTGAGGCAAACCTCTGAAAAATACACCCGGATTTACAATCCGCCCATTCCTGTTTTCTCTTATTTTTTTATTGTTAAAATAATAACTATTTTTTTAAACATTTTCATTAAATCTGTCAAAAAAATTATGGAAATCTTTAATAAATTTGGTTAGAATACACAAAGGAATCTAACAAACGGAGAAACAAGTATGGGGTCGATAGGGAGAAATCTTCCTCGTATAAAAGAGGTCAATCAATTTTTAATTCGCGAGAATATTTACAGAAACGGCCCTGTTTCCAGAAATGAGGTGGCCGGAAATCTCGGGCTTACCCTTCCCACAATTACAACAAACATAAGCAGTATGCTCAATGACGGGCTGCTGAGGGAAATACCGGTAACGACAGAGAAGAAAACGCTCGGAAGACATACAATGCTTGTAGACTTTGTTCCGGAATCCAGAAAGTATCTGGGTGTGGAGATAAGGGACGGCATCTGCAGGGTTGTTCTTGTTGATCTGAGGGGCAACATTCTGGGGTCATTCATTGATGTGAGACCGGTTGCCGGCTACAACGCCGTTCTTGACCGCTCCGCAATGCTCTGTTCAAGAGTTCTTTCCGAATGCGGCATGACGGCAGACGGTGTTTCAGCCGTGGGTCTCTGCGTTCCCAAGTTCCATTTTGAAGATAAAAAGTTCGGAGAGGATTTTGCGGTCAAGCTCTGTTACCGGGGTCCGGTTTATGTTGAAAGCAATGCCGTAGCCAGAGCATACGGACTGAGCCTGTTCAACCACGGCACCATAAAGGGTGTTACTTCTCTTGCTTATTTTTTTGTCAACTCCATAATATCCTGCTCAATACTCACTGATGCCGGAGAACGGTTCGGAAAAATAACCGGAGAAGGTGAGATAGGGCACAATATCTTCAATCCTGACGGACCTCCCTGCGAGCACGGTTACAAAGGCTGTCTTGAATACTATTCAGGTGAGCTTTCAATCCTCAACAAGGTGGAAAAGGCACTTGTGGACAAAAAGGCTTCAGTGCTTGAAGGTCTTCTGCGCGCCAACGGCAAGCTGACAATGGACCTTGTACTGGAAGCCCAAAGGTCCGGGGACAAAGCGGTGACTGAGATAATTGATGAAGCCGTCAGATACCTCGGAATTGCAATTCACAATATTTCAAACATTATAAAGCCGGATTGCTTTGTCATAGAAAGCAAGCTCTTCTCAACAGAGGAGAACAGGGAGAAACTGAAAAACCGGACCGGCGGGAAACCGGAACCGGTGTTTTTGGATTTTGATGATCTGGGCGGAGCCCGCGGTGCCGCTGCCTGTGCCGTAAAGGCAGACCTGGAATCCGTCTGACTATTATTTTTCTGAACTCTTCACAACAATTGCGGAAAGTGCAAACAGCGCAATGACGTTGGGAATTACCATAAGTTGGTTGAACATGTCCGCAAGCTCCCAGACAAGGTCATTTGAAAGAAGAGAGCCCAGGAATATGAAGGCAAGGGCAACGACAGAATAGACATTGACGGCCCTCTTTCCGAACAGATATTCAACGTTGACTCTTCCGAAGAAGTTCCAGCTCAGGATTGTGGAGAATGCAAAGAACAGGAGGCATACTGCAACAAACAGCGCGCCTCCCTTGCTTCCCATAATGGTTGCAAATGCAGTCTGTGTCATGTTGGCCTTGTTCAGCCCTTCCGCCGCTCCGGAGGAAAGCACTCCGCCGCCTGCATAGAGGGTGGAAATAACTACAAGAGCGGTAATTGTAAGAATGACAAAAGTATCTACGAACAGGCCCACCATGGCTACAACGCCCTGGTCGTGGGGCTTTTCCACGTTTGCCATTGCGTGTGCATGGGGAGTGGAACCCATACCGGCCTCATTGGAGAAAAGGCCTCTCTTAACACCCTGGCTCACGGTGGTCTTTATTGCGTAACCCAGGCTGCCGCCTATAATTGCATCAGGTCTGAAGGCATAACGGAAAATCATTGCAAAGGTCTCAGGCAGGTACTTTATCCTCAGAAGAATGATGAGAATTCCGCCGGCAAGGTAGAGCATTGCCATGAAGGGGACTATTTTCTCGGTTACGGAGGCTATTCTCTGTATTCCGCCCATAAGAATAAGGGCTCCTGTTGCCGTAACGGCAACACCCACCGTCCACTTTGGAAGGCCCAGTGCGTTGGAACAGGTTTCTCCTATTGAATTGGACTGGACCATGCTTCCCATGAAGCCCAGTGCAAGGATTGCCGCAATTGCAAAGAAAACTGCAAGAAAGGTTCCGAAACCGTTGGGAAAGGCCTTTTTTATATAATAGACAGGGCCTCCGTGGATCTTGCCTTCCTCATCTTTTATCCTTGTCTCCTGCGCCAGAACGGCCTCGGAGTAGATTGTGGCCATGCCGAAAAATGCAATAATCCACATCCAGAAGATGGCGCCCGGACCACCGGTAAGGATGGCTCCGCAGGCTCCCACAATGTTTCCCGTGCCAACCTGCGCGGCAATTGCCGTTGCAAGGGCCTGGAATGAACTGAGACCGCTCTTCTGCTTTCCGCCTTTGAGGTTGATGGATTTGAAAAAGCGTCTGAAGCCTTCACCTAAGCATCTTATCTGCACGAATTTTGTCTTGAACGTGAAGAAAACACCGGTGCCGACAAGAAGGACTATGAGGACATAGTCCGACAGATATGAATTGAAAGACTGTACAAATTTCAGCATGCTATTATTCTTCAACAATTGATATGACATTTCAAGATGTGTTATTATGTACAGAATCTTTATCATAAGGAGGAATCATTATGAAGAAAATAATCGTTTTGCTTACAGTCCTTCTTGTCTCGGCATCTCTGGTATTTGCCGGCGGAAGCAGTGAGTCAGGAGCAAAGGGCGCCAAGGTTGTGAAGATCGGTGTCTATGAACCGGCTTCAGGTGACAACGGAGCAGGCGGAAAGCAGGAGACCCTGGGTATCCAGTACGCCAACTACGTAACTCCCACAGTCAACATCAACGGAACCGACTATGAGGTCCAGCTTGTTATTGTTGACAACGAGTCATCAAATGACAAGGCTGTAACAGCCGCATCAGAGCTTGTTTCCAAGGGCGTTTCACTTGTCCTGGGTTCATACGGCTCAGGTGTATCAATCGCCGCAGGCGATACATTCGCAAGCGCTGAGGTCCCCGCAATCGGTGTCACATGTACAAACCCGCAGGTAACACTCGGCAACGACTGGTACTACAGGATCTGCTTCCTTGATCCGTTCCAGGGCACAGTTCTTGCAAACTACGCAAAGGATGCATTCGGTGCAAAGAGAGCTTATGCTCTTGCCAAACTGGGTGATGACTATTCAGTAGGTCTGTGCAACTACTTCATCAAGGCTTTTGAGGCTCTTGGCGGAGTTGTTGTTTACGAGACATTCCCTGAAGGCACATCAGACTTTGCAGCCTATGTTGCAAACGCAAAGAAGAGCGGATGTGACGTATTCTTCTCACCCGTTTCAATTGAGGCGGCCGCACTGATTATCGAGCAGGCAAACACACAGGGTCTGACAATGCCCATTCTGGCCGGCGACACATGGGATTCCAACGTTGTCCTCGGTGCGGCAAAGGGTACAAAGGTCAATGTCAGCGTTACAACCTTCTTTGTTGAAGGTTCAACTGACCCGCAGATCACATCATTTGTAAGCGGACTCAAGAACTACCTTGCAACCAACGCAACAGCCATGACAAACAACGGCGGAAACGATGAGATTGCAGCAGTAACCGCAATGGGTTTTGACGCTTACTACACAGCTCTTGAAGCTCTGAAGAAGGCCGGTTCCACAAAGGGCGCGGACATTCAGAAAGTTCTTCCCGGCGTAACATACAAGGGTGTTTCCGGAGACATTGCATTTGATGCAAACGGAGACGCAGTAAGAACGGTTGCATACGTGAAGAAGGTTGACAATGCTACAGGAAAGTGGCAGTTTGTCTCCGTACAGAGCGTAAAATAAGTTATTCCCACGAAGCCGCGCGGGGCAGTGCTCCGTGCGGTTTCAGTTTTTTCAGGAGCAATTATGGGATTTTTCCAGACCAACCTGCCTTATCTCCTGGCAGGTATTTCAACAGGCGGACAGTACGCGCTCATTGCCATTGGATACACCATGGTTTACGGCATACTGCGTCTGATTAACTTTGCCCACGGCGATGTCTTCATGTGTGCGGCTCTCATGGTCATATATTCGGCCAGTTACATGCCGCTCTACGTCTCCCTGCCCATTGCAATTGTGGCAACGGGAGTGCTGGGTTTTGCAATTGAAAGGGTTGCATACAAGCCGCTCAGAACGGCCCCCAGAATGTCAGCCATGATTTCTGCAATAGGTATGTCCTACCTCATCCAGAATCTTGCGCTGTACGTAACAGGCGGACTTACAAAGTACTATCCGCCGGTACCTTTCATTTCAGATTCCATAGAAATCTTCGGTGCCATGACAAAACGAGTAACGATAATTACACCGTTTGTCACACTGTTCTTAATAATAGTTCTTGTCAGCATAATAAAATACACAAAAATAGGAATTGCCATGCGCGCCGTTTCCAGAGACTTTGAGACGGCCCAGCTCATGGGTGTTAAGATAAACAGCGTCATAAGCGCAACATTTGTCATAGGCTCCCTGCTTGCGGCAATAGGATCTGCGCTGTTCTTCTCCAACTACACCGGAGTTACCCCCACTGTGGGAGGAATGCCGGGCCTCAAGGCCTTTGTTGCCGCCGTATTCGGCGGAATAGGGTCCATTCCCGGTGCTGTTATAGGAGCCTTCATAATCGGAATCTGTGAGAACCTGATCAAGGGAATGGGACTTACCACTTTCTCTGATGCGTTCACATTTGTCCTTCTGATTATTGTTCTCATGTTCATGCCCACCGGTCTGTTCGGTGAGAAG
>CAMZGJ010000062.1 GCA_947306375.1 uncultured Spirochaetales bacterium | reverse complement strand
AGTGAAGAAAAAGGCCTCACTCTGGATTATCTGAAGGAGATGGGATTCTGATGAATTACGATACAATAGAAAAGGCGCTTGATGACCTGAGAGCGGGGAAAATGATAATGGTTACCGATGACCCGGACAGGGAGAATGAGGGGGATCTTATCTGTGCGGCTCAGTTTGCAGACACTGAGAAGATAAACTTTATGGCAAGTCTGGCCAAGGGGCTTATCTGCACCCCCATGAGCAGCGAAATTGCCCGGCGTCTCAACTTCCAGCCCATGGTTGCAGATAATACGGACAACCACGAGACGGCCTTCACGGTCAGTGTAGACCATAGGGATACAACAACCGGAATCTCTGCTGCAGAGAGAGCTCTGACCATAAGAAAGTGCGCAGATGAAACATCCGTTTCCGCTGATTTCAGGCGTCCCGGACACACTTTTCCGCTCATTGCCAAAAAAGGCGGGGTGCTTGTCAGAAACGGCCACACGGAGGCAACCGTGGACCTTCTCAGGCTTGCCGGCCTTACACAGTGCGGGGTGTGCTGTGAGATTATGGCGGAAAACGGGCATATGATGCGCACTCCGGATCTGTTCAAGTTTGCACAAAAATACGGCCTTACCTTTATTACCATAAAGCATCTTCAGGACTACTGCCGCATCCATGAGAGCCATGTTGTATGTCAGGCAGAGGCAAACCTTCCCACGCAGTATGGCACATTCAGGATGTTCGGTTATGTGAATGACATTACCGGAGAGCACCATGTTGCCCTGGTCAAGGGAGAAATAGGAGACGGTGAGAATGTCCTGTGCCGTGTCCATTCGGAGTGCCTTACCGGAGATGCGTTCGGTTCCATGCGCTGCGACTGCGGCCTTCAGCTTCAGAACTCAATGAAGATGATTGAGAAGGAGGGCCGCGGAATAATCCTCTATATGAGGCAGGAAGGCCGCGGAATTGGACTTATCAACAAGATTAAGGCCTACGCCCTTCAGGAGCAGGGTCTGGACACTGTTGAGGCCAACGAGAAACTGGGCTTCAGCGCGGACCTGCGCGAGTACTGGGTAGGAGCCCAGATACTCAGGGATCTGGGAGCAAAATCACTCAGGCTTCTTACAAACAATCCTGAGAAGATATACGGATTATCTGACTTTGGTCTGAAGATTGCAGAGCGTGTTCCCATTGAGATACCGCCCCAGCAGTATGACCGCAGATATCTTATGACTAAGAAAACAAAAATGGGACATCTTTTGGAAGATGTCTGACAGGAGAGAAAAATGGCAAATTTCAGAACAGTTGAAGGAAAAGTGGTTGCCCCCAAGGGCATGAAAGTGGGCATTGTTGCATCCAGATTCAATGAAATCATTGTAACAAAGCTTCTGGGCGGTGCGGTTGACGGTCTTGTCAGGCACGGCGTTGAGGCAGAGAACATTACTGCAGCCTGGGTTCCCGGCGCATTTGAGATTCCCTCAGTAGCAAGCCGCATGGCAAAGAGCGGAAAGTATGACGCAGTTATCTGCGTTGGTGCCGTTATCCGCGGTGACACAAGCCACTATGACTATGTCTGCAATGAGGTTTCAAAGGGAATTGCCCATGTGGGTCTTGAAACCGGTGTACCGGTACTGTTCGGAATCCTCACAACGGAGAATATTGAGCAGGCAATTTCACGTGCAGGTTCAAAATCCGGAAACAAGGGTTATGACTGCGCACTTTCCGCCATTGAGATGGTAAACCTTCTCAGCCAGCTCTGATAACAGTTGTTAAGGACATGCAGAAGATTGACCGTGCCTATGTTGCCGGAAAACTGCCGGCAAGGGATGAGAATGCCTCAAAGAACGCCTACGGAAGACTCCTGATTGCAGGAGGCAGCGTGCCGTACTCCGGATCCGTGTGTCTTTCCGCAAAAGCGGCGGTGCACTCAGGCTGCGGTCTTGTCTATGCGGCGGTTCCTGCTCCTCTGTGGAGTGTTGCGGCAACCAAGCTGCAGGAGGCCATGGTTCTTCCCATACCCTCTGCCGGGTTTGATGAGGGAGGCTTTTTCACGGAGTCTTCAGCAGGACCGCTGCTTGAGCGTCTTGAGAAGTGCAGCGTCCTTGCCATAGGGCCGGGACTGGGACGTGACAGAAGGACAGTTTCATTTGTTCTCAAGGTTCTTGAAACAACGGAAAAGCCCGTTATAGCAGATGCAGATGCGCTTTTTGCCCTTGGAACGGACCTTGGAGTTCTGGATGCCAGAAAGGGAAGGGCCACTATCCTGACCCCGCATGCCGGAGAGTATTCTTTTCTTACTAACGGAAGGGATATAAAGCCTTCAGACTTTGCCCGTGAACACGGATGCGTTCTTGTCTATAAGGCTCACAGGACGGAAGTTTATGCTCCTGACGGCAGGGCAATGATCAATACAACGGGAAACAGCGGTCTTGCAAAAGGCGGCAGCGGAGATGTTCTTACAGGTCTTGCAGGTTCAACGCTTTGTCAGGGTCTTGAGCCTTTTGATGCCGCGTGTGTTTCCGTATGGCTTCACGGAAGGGCTGCGGATCTTCTTCTGCCGTATGAGACGCAATACTGCATGGCTGCCGATATGCTTGTTGACAGCGGCTTTCCCATGGCTTTCAGAGATGTCCTTAATTGTGGTAATCTTGAGAACGGAGTTAAAGATGTCTGATTTTTCAAACTGCAGGGCTGTTTTCATAGACATAGACGACACAATTCTCGACTTTGACGCATACGTGAGGCATGCTCTGGAAAAGGGTTTTGAAAAGTTCGGTCTTCCTCCTTTTACAGATGAATACATGGAAATCTTCACAAGGGAGAATGACCTTGTCTGGCAGGAGCTTGAAGAGGGGAAGATAGACTACGCACAGCTGATGGACCGGAGGTTCAACAGGGTATTCAGAGCCATGGGACTTGAGTGTGACGGGCATGCCTTTGAGAAGTACTTCAGAAGCGGAATCTATAACTTTGCCCTTCCGGTTGACGGTGCGTATGACCTTCTGAAATACCTGAGCTCTAAGTACATAGTCTGCGCCGCAAGCAACGGCCCTTACAATCAGCAGCTTCACCGCCTGGAGCTGGCGGACATGAAAAAATACTTTACCCATCTGTTCATATCCGAGGATATCGGGTGGGCCAAGCCCGCACGTCAGTTCTATGACAAAGCAATGGAAATCCTTGATTCAGGTATTGAGAATGATGAAATTGTTGCAATAGGGGACTCCGTTACGTCCGATATGACCGGGGCCTGGAACAGCGGCATGAAGACCATTCTCTTCAACAAGTACGGCAAGTATACTGAAAAGGTTTTTGAGGGAAAAAGGAGACCGGATGCAATTGCACCCTCTCTTGAAAGCATAAAGGAGATTCTGTGAACGGGATTGAAGCCGAGCTTAAGGCTCTGACGGAAAACGTACCTCATCTTATTGCAAATCTTGCAAACTCCGCAGCTCTTCTGTTTGAGAAGCTTGAGAATGTGAACTGGGCGGGCTTCTACATAATGAAGGACGGCAGACTTGTTCTGGGTCCGTTCTGCGGTAAGCCTGCCTGCATAGAAATTCCCGTTGGAAAGGGAGTGTGCGGAAGCGCGGTTTCACAGGACAGGGTTCTGGCGGTTGCGGATGTGCATTCTTTTGCCGGTCATATTGCCTGTGACGGCGCATCAAGATCCGAGATAGTGGTTCCGCTTCATGCCCACGGAAAAATCTGGGGCGTTCTGGACGTGGACAGTCCGGTTGAAAACCGCTTCACGGATGAGTCCGTTTCCGAGTTCCTGGCATACGGCAGGATTATTGAAAGCTTTATTGCAAGGGGTTGAAATGAAGAAAGCCGTTGTATCTGTATTAATCTTCACGGCAGTTCTCTTCTGTGCCTGCGCCGTAAGTGCAAGAAGCACGGAGGAGATAGGGGATACGCGTGTCTCCCGGTTTGCAAACGCCTTTTACCAGGCCTCCGGACTCGGAGCCGAGTCTGACTTCTTTACCGAGAACTGCGTTCTTGATGAGAAAACGGGGAGCTGGACCATGCAGATTCAGTACCTGAACGGAGGAGCATTGTACATAGACTTCGGAAAGAAGGTTATTAATCTGACATACGTCACCGCCGTTAAGGTCGGACGGGACAGGCTTCCGCAGGTTTTGGACCGGATAAACACCTCACGTTTTTACACGCCTTATACATTCTGCCTGCCGGTTGTCAGCCCGGACGGGACACTGTGCTTCACATACTCCCTTGTGGATGAGGGAATTGATGACTACGGAGCCTGGCTCTACTGGCATTACAGGTTTTTCAAAAGCTCTGCAGAACTGATTATTGAAGACCTCTCCCTTTGAAACTATAATTTCCTAATATGAATACGAGAGATATCCTGGACATCTTTTTCGGAATTTTGTTCGGAACCGATGTTATTGTGTACGTTGTGTTCGAGGCTCTGTTCATAATAGGTCTGACACAGGTTTTCAGAAAATCCCACATCAGCATCTGGTGGGCATTCAGCCCGTTCCTGAGGGAAGTCAAACTGGCAAAGTGCGCCTCAAGGGAGCCGGAGGGCAGGGTCTACTTCTTCGTAACCGTTCTCCGTTCTGCCATTGTGGTACTGATGAACGTGTTTGAGATAGGTACGGATGAGTCAGACGTAAATGTCCTTGTTTTGTTTTCATCCATGCTCATACTTACAATTGAGTTCGTTGCCTGGATTTACAGAATCCGTATCTTCATAGGTCTGGTTGATGTTTACCGGCTTAAGAAGAAATGGCTCTTCCTCTTTGCCTTCTCCGTAACAAGATGGCTGGGAACAATGATGCTTGGCTTTTCAAAGACCAAAATGCCCGTCAAGACTGCCGAGATGGAGCATGAAGAGGCCCTGAGAAGCTTTTCCACCGAGGACCTTGTTCTTATGGACAAGGGGCTTTCTGTTGACCTGAAGGAAAGAGTTGCAACAGACCTCTTCCAGAAGAAAACCCTTCTCAAGGACATAAGGCTGAGCCTTCAGCCCGGTCATATGGTTCTTCTTCTGGGAGGTTCCGGCTCCGGAAAAACTACCTTCATAAATGCCATAAACGGCTATGAGAAGGCAGATGCAAAGGTCTATCTGGACGGAAAGGATGTCTATGCAAAATACAAGCAAATGAAGTATGAGGTGGGTTATGTGCCCCAGCAGGAGCTCATGAGGGGCAAGGACACCCTCTACCACACCCTTGACGATGCCGCGCTCCTCAGACTTCCCAGTGTCATTTCTTCAAAGGAGAGAATTGCCAGGGTAAACGAGGTAATGCAGATTTTCGGCCTGAGCGCCTCAAGCTCCTCACTTGTGGAAAAGATGTCAGGAGGCCAGAAAAAGAGACTTTCCATTGCAATGGAGTACCTCTCAAGTCCCCAGCTCTTCATCCTGGATGAACCTGACTCCGGCCTTGACGGAGTTATGGCAAGAAGCCTCATGACCAAACTCAGGGCCATTGCCGACCAGGGAAAGATTGTAATTGTAATAACCCACACTCCGGACAGGGTTATAGACTTGTTTGACGACGTAATAGTTCTTGCCAAGGACAGCCATAAAACCGGCCGTCTGGCATTCTTCGGATCCGTAAAAGATGCAGACAAATTCTTCAAATCCAGAAAGATGGAGGAGATTGTAATGAGCATCAACAGTACGGAAGAGGGCGGCAAAGGCCTTGCAGACGAATACATAAAGCGTTTTGCAGAACAGAGTGCAAAGAATGCAGAGGTACAGAATGGCTGAACAGACAATTGAAAGAAAGATAAGACACAGAGGCAGACTTGAGCAGGTGAGAATCTATCTGGGCAAGTTCCTCAGAATGTTCGTTTACCAGAATGAGTGGAAGGTCTTCCCCATGGCCATCCTCATCTCCGCCCTTGTGGCGCTTGTGGTGCGCAGAGACTTCTTTGTCACCATGGAAGGCACACTCAAGGGCTCCTTTGCACTGGTGTGCGTGGCCATCTGGAACGGCTGTTTCAACTCAATCCAGGTCATCTGCCGTGAGCGCGATGTAATCAAGCGCGAGCACCGCTCGGGCATGCACATCTCATCCTACATAATGTCCCACATGCTCTATCAGGCCATCTTATGCATGGTGCAGGCAGCCCTCACGCTGTTTGTCTTTATCCGCATGGGCGTCAAAATCCCTGCGGCCGGATTAATAATCAACAACATGACTGTGGAGCTGGGCATCTCAATCTTCTTCATAACATACGCTTCCGACATGATGGCGCTCTGGTTCTCCGCAATCTCACGCTCAACCACAACCGCCATGACCATAATGCCGTTTGTGCTCATCTTCCAGCTGGTCTTCTCCGGCGGATTCTTCACAAACCTTCCCTCATGGAGCAGGGCCTTCACAAAAATCACAATCTCAAACTACGGCCTCAAGTGCATCAACGCGCAGGCGGACTTCAACAACCTGCCCTCGGCCACCGTATGGAATGCCGTGAGCAACATGAGGAACAATGAAATCGGCGGCACAATCACAGTGGGCCGCATAGTCGAAATCCTTGAAAACAAGGAAAGCAGCGTCATGAAAGAGCTGCGCGACAAGCCCGTAAGCATCTCCGCCTCAGTCGGCGATCTCTACAGCAAGTTCCGGGAATCGGACTCCTATCAGGAAGTCCGAAACCGTACCATTGAAGCCAAAATCTCCCTCGGTGAGATTCTGGGGGTTCTTGAGACATCCAATTCATTTGAGGCCCTGCGCAAGAAGGATCTTTACTTCTTCACGGTCGGAGATCTGCTGTACGCCCTGAATGAGTCCGTCAAGGATACAAGCCTTGCTGCCTACCAGTTCGGCAAGAGCGTGACCCTGGGAGAGGTTTTTGACCTTATTGACCTTGATTCCAGAATGGAGCAGTTGAAGGATGTGACCCTTGTCAAAGTAGACACTACTGTGGGTGAAATCATAGACACCGTATCCAAAAACTTCCTGGTTCAGGGAAACATGGACAAGGAGT
>CAMZGJ010000061.1 GCA_947306375.1 uncultured Spirochaetales bacterium | reverse complement strand
AGAGATTCTTCAAGCTTGTTGTACCACTCTGTATGCCCACCATCATTGCAGCAACACTGCTGGTCTTCATGAGGGCATTTGCAGACTTCGGTACACCGCTGCTCATAGGAGAAGGATACCAGACATTCCCGGTTGTAATTTATGATGCATACTTTGCGGAAACCGGCGGAGACCACAACTTCGGTGCTGCCGTAGCCGTTATAGGTATCTTCATTACAGCCATGATCTTCCTGTTCCAGAACTGGGTCAACAGCAAGCACAGATTCACCATGAACGCCATGCACTCGGTTGAGAGAAAGACCTCTCACGGCATTGGCGCGTTCTTCATGAACTTCTACTGCTGGTTCGTGGTCCTTCTCTCCTTCCTGCCGCAGGTTTACGTCATTTACTCTTCTTTCCAGAAGACAAGCGGAAAACTGTTTGTGGAAGGATACTCACTGGAAAGCTACAAGTTTGCATTCAGCCACCTGAAGAAGGCAATTCCCAACACCTTCCTCATCGGCCTGCTGGCTCTGGCAATTGTTATTGTCCTGGCCATTCTCATTGCATACCTTGTAGTCAGAAGACCCAATGCAGCCAACAAGGTCATTGATACCATTTCAATGGTTCCCTACATTATCCCGGGTTCCGTTGTAGGTATTGCCCTTATCCTTGGCTTCAACAAGGGACCGCTCATGATGACCGGAACCATGGCCATAATGATTGTTGCTCTTGTCATAAGAAGAATACCCTACACAATCAGGTCATCCGTAGCAGTTCTGCAGCAGATTCCCATGTCTATTGAAGAAGCCGCACTGAGCCTCGGATCCACCAAGATGAAGACGTTCTTCACAATCACGGTTCCCATGATGGGTAACGGTATTATGTCAGGTGCAATTCTCTCGTGGGTTACAATCATTACGGAGCTTTCAACGGCAGTCATTCTGTACAACATCAACACCATTACGCTGACACTTGCCGTTTACACATACGTCAGCCGCGGAAACTACGGAATTGCAGCTGCCTATGCAACAATACTGACTGTAACAACCATAATCTCGCTGCTCATTTACATGAAGGCAACGGGAAACAAGGAAGTTGCTCTTTAAAGTTGCCCTTACAGGCAAAAGAGGCTGTGAAAAATCACAGCCTCTTTTTTTTGTGCCTGAGCAGCTTATCAATGGTAGCAAAACCCAACAAATGAACCTTGCTGCTACCATTTACAACTTGCGAATTCCGCCTACAAACACCGCTTTGGGGTTGAATTCTCCGTCAAAGACGCAGATATCGGCCTTGCGGCCGGGGATAAGGGCGCCCAGGTCACTGCGCTTATAAATTCTGGCAGGGTTGGCAGTTGCCATCTGGATTGAGATGTCAGGATTCACGCCCCATTCCTTCATGTTCTCTATGGCCTTGTTGAGAGTAAGGGCACTGCCGTTCAGAAGGGTGTTGTCAGCGGCGGAAACAAACGCTCCTTCCTCTGAAAGAGTAACCTCAACGCCGTTTGCGTAGAGTTTGTCCGCCTTCTGGCCCGTGGGCTTGAGGCTGTCAGTAATCAGAACAATGTTCTCTGCGGGTTTGAGCCTGGTGAGAAGTTTTACAAGTTCACTGTGGACGTGCACTCCGTCTGCAATAACCTCACAGCACATCTCGGGATTGATCATTATGGCACCTACCGCACCGGGGTTGCGGTGGTGCAGACGGCTCATTGCGTTGAAGAAGTGGGTGGAGTGCAGAATTCCGCACTGCATGCCCTCTATCATGTTCTCATAGGAGGCGTTTGTGTGTCCTGCAAGAAGGACAACTCCCCTTTCCATGGCTCTGAGAGCCAGGTCATGCATGTTTTTAAGCTCAGGAGCAACGGTCATGCAGACAACATGTCCGCGTCCATGGTCTATTATCCTGTCAAAGTACGGAATGTCCACCTCGCTTATGGACTCTACCGGAAGGGCTCCGGGCCTCTTTGTGGAAATGAAGGGTCCCTCCACGTTTATTCCCATGATTCTTGCGCCCTTCTCGTTTCCCATGGCGTTGAGGATGGCCTCCTCAGAGCGGAAAATCTTCTCCTCTCCGTCAGGGTAGATTGTGGGAAGGAAGGCTGTTATTCCGTACTTTATCAGCTCCTCGGACATGCCCAGAACGGACTCTGTTTTCATGTCCTCGGTTCCGTAGCCGCCTATGCCGTGGATGTGGGTGTCTATCAGGCCGGGAGTTACGGTGCTCCCCTGGGCGTCATAAACGCGGGTGTCTTCAGGGAAGTCCTTCTTGGGGTAGCGTGACATCTTGAAGACATCTGCAATCAGGCCGTATTCATTTACAAAAACACCGCTGTCCGGAATGACAGTGTAACCGGTTTTCAGGTTTGCATTGATAATTGCAAGAGGTTTGTTTTTTTCCATACACGGATATTATACCACCAAGTGATTCAACTGCGTTCCAGTTTTCTCGGATCCTGCATTATGCTTTGGATAACATCCCGGGGGTGTGCTCCACGGTTGACCACTGCGTTTACGGCGCGGATTATGGGAAGCTCCATTCCGAACTTTTCCATAAGCTGCATTGCGGCAGGAAGGGCGTTGATGCCTTCAACAACCATGCCCACTTTGGAAAGGACATCGGCCGGGGCAATGCCCTGGCCAAGAAGGCGTCCGGCGCGGTTGTTGCGGCTGTGCTCACTGGTGGCCGTTACAATAAGGTCTCCTATTCCCGCAAGGCCGGCAAAGGTCTGCTCGGTGCAGCCCATTCTTGTGCCCAGCGCGGTTATCTCCGCAAGACCGCGGACCATGATGGCGGCCTTTGCGTTGTCTCCGTAGCCAAGGCCGGAAGATATACCGCAGGCCAGTGCAATGATGTTTTTCAGTGCGCCGCACAGCTCACAGCCGCGAGTGTCTCCGTTGACGTAGACCTTGAAATAGTTGGTGCTGAAGATGTTTCTCACCTGCTCGGCGGCTATGGGGTTTCCGCTTGCCGCAACAATTGCGGTGGGCAGGCAGACGGCCACTTCCTCTGCGTGGGTGGGGCCTGAAAGAGCCACTATGGCCGGGCGTTTGCGCTCAGGGATAAAGACGTCTTCCAGAATTTCACTCATTGTGAAGAGGGTGCCGCTTTCAATTCCTTTTACCACGGTAACCACCGTCTGGCTGTTTTCTATGAAGTGCACTGCCTGTTCGGCGGTGGGCCTCATGAAGACAGACGGGACTGCAAAGACCACAACCTCGGCGCTGCTGATTACGCTCTGAATATCCGAGGAAAAAACTATATTCCGGGGAATCTGTGTTCCGGGGAGATTGGGATGAACCCTTTTTTTGTCAAGATTTTCAATTTCACCGGGTACGGGAGACCACATGCGCACGTTGTGTCCGTTTGTGCTGAGAAGTGTTCCGAGGGCGGTTCCCCAGGTTCCGGTTCCAAGTATTCCCACCTTTGCCATAATTGACCTCTGTGCTGTGTTTTTTTCTACTGTAACTGTTTTTCCGTTTTATTCCAACTGCTATAATACGGCCATGGCCTACGATTTCACCACAATATACAACAGACATAACATGGACAGCATCTCGCAGGATGTTCAGGACAGCGAATTCAGTGCCGCCGTGCAGGAAAAACGAATCCCGCTGTGGGTTGCGGACATGGGCTTCGCAACTGCTCCGGCTGTAACCGAACACATCAGTAAACGCATGGAGCACCCCGTCTACGGCTACTTTCTGCCTTCGGAGGAGTATTACAACTCTATTGCTCGCTGGCATGAGGAATCCTACGGCTGGGACGGCCCTTCAAAAGAAACTGTGGGCTATGAGAACGGAGTTCTGGGCGGCGTTGCAAGTGCACTGCGTCTTCTGGCCGCACCGGGCAGCCCCATCCTGCTCCACAGTCCCACTTACAACGGCTTTATCCATGTTCTGGAGGGCTTGGGCTACCGCATGGTGTTAAGCCCCCTGAAAAAGGACCACCGGGGTGTTCCGCGCATGGACCTGCGCGATATGGAAAAGAAGATAAGGGACAACAACATACATGTTGTGCTCTTCTGTTCCCCGCACAACCCGTCGGGAAGGGTGTGGACACGCGAAGAGCTTCAACAAGCCTTGAGGCTCTTTGCAAAACATGACCTGACTGTAATTTCGGATGAAATCTGGTCTGATCTCACGCTTTACGGGAACACCCACATACCCACAGCCTCAGTCAGCACGGATGCGGCGCAGAGAACCATTGCATTCTATGCCCCCACAAAGACATTCAATCTGGCCGGAATGATAGGTAGTTACAGTGTGGTTCTGAATCCGCGCCTTAGAAAGGCTCTGACGGAAGCTGAGGAAAAGTGTCACTACAACAATATGAACGTCCTGTCCATGCACGCTCTCATAGGAGCTTACAGCCCGGAGGGGAGAGCCTGGATGAATGAGCTTAAAAAGGTGTTGGAATACAACATTGACAGCATGTGCAGTTTCTTCACATCCATAGATGGAGTAAGTGTTTTCAAGAGCGAGGGAACCTACATACTCTCACCGGATTTCAGCAAATGGTGTGCTTCAAACAATACTTCTCTGTCTGAACTTGTCCAAAAAGGCATTGCCTCGGGTGTTATGTGGAGGGACGGGAAATACTACAACATGCCTGACGGGATAAGGCTCTGCCTTTCACAGCCTTCAAGCCTTATCCTTGAGGCAATAAAGAGGCTCAGGCCTCTGTTTGATTAGGTTCAGTTGAGCAGCTCAAACACAACGCTGGTGTTCACAGTTACGCTGAGAAGACCTGTGGGAGTCTCAGTCTGGGGTCCTGCGGCTGCGGCAGCCTCAAAGTTTGCCATCTTGGCATCAGAGACTGTGTAGCGAACCGAACCGTAGCTGTCATAACCGTCATTAATGGTTATGGGGCGCCCCACAACCATGCCGCTTGCAACTGCATAGACCATGGCCTTGTCCCTTGCATTCTCATATGCAAGCTTTCTGGCCTGCTCGGCTGCCTTTGTGTAGTCTGAGGCTTCAAAGTTCACCCTGTTCAGGGCAATTCCCGTAACGGTGCTGCCAAGGGTGTCCACAAGAGAACCGAAGACATCTATGTTCTCAAGCTTGACGGTAACGCTCTGGCTCACCTGCTCTCCGATGCGCACCTCTTCTCCGTCCGTCCACTTGTACTGTGTTGAATAGTTCAGGGAACTTGTGGAGATGTTGTCATCCGTCACTCCGAAGGATCTGATTATCTCAAGGACCTTTGACATCTTGGTGTTTGCCGCTTTCTGCGCCTTGGCGGTTGTGGTCTTGGTCTCACTTACGGTGACTGTGAATGTAACCATGTCAGCCCTGAGGTTAACCGTTCCGGAACCGGACACGCTGACCGTTCTTTCCGTTGAATTTGAAGGATTTGTTGTGCTGCAGGATGCAAGCAGAACCAGAATAAACACTGAAAATACTGTAAATAAGACGCTTTTTTTCATCTTTTATCCTCTTTGGGCAAGCAGTTTCTGAAAGAGAAAGGCGGCAATGAGCATCATGCCGTTGTCCATGCCTTTGTCTCCTGTCTTTTCAAACAACTCCGAGAGCGCAAAGGTTACCGTTTCCATCTGCTCATTTTCATCCGGATGTCTTATACCGGTGTCCTCAAGGTCCTCCGCCACAAAGAAGTGGGCCCTGGCGTTTATGAATGCCGAGTTGGGGTTCACGCACCCCGTCTTTGTAAGCTTGTGTGCAACAAGTCCGGTTTCCTCCTCAAGCTCCCTGAGGGCGGCATGTTCGGCCGTCTCTCCCTCATCCACAATACCGCCGGGAAACTCATAGGTGACATCCGCACTGCCGTGCCTGAACTGTCTTATCATTACAACACGCTTTATTCCGTCCGTTCCGGTGAACAGTGGAATGACGTTGACGCATGGCTTTATCTTTACCTCAATAAAGTCTCCGCTGCGTCCGTCAGTGCTCTGGCGTCTGATCTTGTTTACATCAAAAATGACCGTTTTAAGCATCTGGGAACGCTCTTTGTCCTCCCAGACCAGGTTCTCTTCAGGGCCAAGCTCGGAGACGGAGGCAAATGTGTGCTCATCTACTTTTTTCACGGTTTCAGCCCTTCTTGGACGGGCAGTCCGCAGTGCAGGATGCGCAGGCAGACGGGCTGCAGCTCTCATCCCTGGGAACATATCCTATGTCCTTTGAGGTCAGGGGCTTTGTGCTGCTGTGGACAATCTGAGCTATGCTCATGAAAGCCTGACCGGAGAGGCTGTCCTCACTCACGGTGCCGCCGTTTTCAATCTGAAGGCCCACCTCAAGGGGAATTGTGCCTATGAGGGGAACGCCCTCCTCCATGCACATCTTCTCCGCGCCGCCCTTTCCGAAGACGTCTATTATCTTGCCGCAGTGGGGGCAGACAAGACCGCTCATGTTCTCAACCACGCCCAGAACCCTGAGTTTGAGCTGGTTTGCAAAGGACACTGTGCGCTTTGAGTCAAGCACGGACACTGCCTGGGGTGTTGTTACAATTATGCACCCTGCAAGTGCCGGAATGTTCTGCGCGGCGGCCAGCTGTTCATCGCCGGTTCCCGGCGGTGTGTCTATGAGAAGGTAGTCCAGGTCTCCCCAGTTCACGTCGGCAAGGAACTGCTTTATGACGTTGAGTTTCATGGGGCCTCTGAAGACTATGGCGTCCGAGGGGTTTTCAAGTGCAAAGCTAAGGCTAACAACCTTCATGCCCTGTACGGTCACGGGCTGGATTTCCCCTTCCGAGCCCTCCAGGACTGCGTTTTCACAGCCCAGCATCTTTGCAATGTTGGGGCCATGGATGTCCGTGTCCAGTATGCCCACCTTGTATCCGGCACGGCTCAGCGCCTTGGCCAGGTTTACCGTGACGGTGGTCTTTCCCACGCCGCCCTTGCCGCTCATTATCATTATTTTTCTGCCTATTCTGTCCATTCTGCGGCAGATTCTCATGCTCTCGGATTCAGCCATTTTGTCCTCCGCGCGGCCGGTTTTTGCCGTGCCTTACAGTCAAAAGATAACAATGCGGCCGGTTTTAGACAAGCACCGGTTTGTATTGTCAATAATCGTTCTTATACTATAGAATATGCTTTGAGAAAGATTCGGCGTTTTGCACGCCGTCTGGAATTTTATTTAAGGGAGAACGGTTATGTTTGCAATAACGCAACTACCTAAAGATGT
>CAMZGJ010000060.1 GCA_947306375.1 uncultured Spirochaetales bacterium | reverse complement strand
GATATGTGAATGCAAAGCTTTCAATCAAGTTCATCAATGCAATTGCAGAGGTCATAAACAATGACCCGGATGTGAACAGGAAAATTGCCGTTCACTTCATGCCCGACTACAGGGTAACAATGGCTGAGAGCATTATCCCTGCAACCAACATCTCCGAGCAGATATCGACCGCAGGTCTTGAGGCTTCAGGAACCGGAAACATGAAATTCATGCTCAACGGAGCCCTGACCCTGGGAACCCTGGACGGTGCCAACGTTGAGATTCTTGCAGAGGCAGGCGAGGAAAACTGCTACATCTTCGGACACACGGAGGACCAGATATCAGCCCTTAAGAGAAACGGCTACAACCCGTGGAACTTCATCAATGCGGATGAGGAGATAAGAAGCGCAGTCCACCTTATCAGGTCCAACTTCTTCAACATGACGGAACCTCAGGCATTTGACCATCTGTTCAGGGAGATATTCGAGAACGGAGACAGGTTCTGCATCTTTGCAGACCTGCGCATGTTTGACAACAGAAGGGCCGAGATGTACAGCCTCTATGCAAATGACTTTGAGAGTTTCAACAGAAAGGCAATCATGAACGTGGCATCAAGCGCCAAGTTCAGCTCTGACCGCACCATAAGTGAATACGCACAGCAGATCTGGCACGTAAAGCCCTGCCCGGTTGACGTGGTGGACAAGACTGACTCCTCAATAGAGGACGCAAGAAACCACTCGGCAGTATAAGGAAAAGACAGTGCGCACGGACGTGGTTCTTCTGGCAGCCGGACTCTCAAGCAGGATGGGAAAGACCAACAAGCTTCTCCTTCCCGTAAAGACCGCTTCAGGAGAAATGCCCATGTGCGCATACTGTGCAATGCAGGCTCTGGATTATCTTGAATCAAGAAAGGACGGGGGCTGCCTCATAGTTGTAACCGGTTACCGTCACAGGGAAACGGAGAGGGCCCTCAGAGTCTGTGCAGACAGAATCAAGGCCTCCTCTTCCCCGGTTCAGATGATAACGGTAGTAAACACCGAGTACAGAAAAGGCCAGTTCAACTCAACAAAAAAGGGTGTTCTCAACGTAAATGAGAACACCCCTTTCTTTATTTCCCTTGCAGACATGCCGGACATCAGGGCCGCCCACTATTCAAGGCTTGAAAGCCTTTATACAAATCAGGATGCAGTCAGGCCATTTTACAAAGCCATGCCCGGACACCCCGTCCTCCACGCCCCTTCTCTGAGGCAGAGGATTCTGGATATGCCGGACAGCGCATCCGTGCGTGAGCTGCTTCTTTCATGCAACACGCTCAACGTACAAACGGAAGACCCGTCCTATGCATCCGACGTTGACTGTCAGGCAGACTGGGAAAACCGTCAGGCACGCTGAATATCAAGTTTCCCGCCGGGAGCTGAAAGCTTTACGGTATCTCCGTCGGAGAACCTGCCTTCCAGCATCTGAAGGGCAAGCGGGTTTTCAATCATGTTCTGAACAGCTCTCTTAACAGGTCTTGCGCCGAAGTCCGGATCAAAACCGCTGTCCGCAACCATGTTCTCAACACTCTCATCCCAGACCAGATGCAGTGCCCTGTTCTCAAGACGGCCCTTAAGCCTCTCAAGCTGCAGACGCGCAATTGCACCAATCTGCTCGCGGCCCAGTCTGTTGAAGACAATAATCTCATCAATCCTGTTGAGGAACTCCGGCTTGAAGGAGTTTCTCACAGTCTCAAGAACAGCCTCCCTTCCCTTCTCAAACCCGTTGACGGGGTCTGCATCGGTAAGGTCAATAAGCTGTCTGCTTCCCAGGTTGCTTGTCATGATGATTATTGTGTTGGTAAAGTCCACCACACGGCCCTGGCCGTCGGTAAGCCTTCCGTCATCAAACAGCTGGAGAAGAACGTTGAACACATCCGGATGGGCCTTTTCAATCTCATCAAACAGAACCACCGAATAGGGTCTTCTTCTGACAACCTCCGTAAGCTGACCTCCCTCCTCGTAACCCACGTATCCCGGGGGTGCTCCTATGAGGCGGCTTACCGAGAACTTTTCCATGTACTCGGACATGTCTATCCTTGTGAGGGCCTTCTCATCATCAAAGAGGAAGGAAGCCAGAACCTTGGCAAGCTCAGTCTTTCCAACACCGGTGGGACCGGCAAAGAGGAAGGTTCCCAGAGGTCTGTGTTCATCACCTATTCCGGTCTTGTTCCTTCTTATGGCATCCGAGACAGCCTTTATGGCCGCATCCTGACCTATGACCTTCTTTGAGAGAATCTTCTCAAGTTCAAGGTACTTCATCATCTCCGAACCCTGGAGTTTGGTTACCGGAATTCCGGTCCAGGAAGCCACAATGCGTGCAACATCGTCGGCATCTACCTCCTCCCTGAGGAGTTTGTTGTCTCCCTGTACGCTGCGGAGCTTCTGCGTCATATCCTCAATCTCCTTTGAGAGCTGGGGAATCTGACCGTACATAATCTTTGCGGCGGTCTCAAGGTCTCCGTCACGCTCGGCGCGGGCCTGCTCGTTCTTAAGCTGCTCAAGCTGGCCCTTTTTCTCCCTTATGCCCTCAATGGCGCTTCTCTCGTTCTCCCAGCGCAGATGCATGGCATCACGCTCTCCGGTAAGCTCGGAAATCTCCGCATTAATCTTCTCCAGCCTGGACTTGGAAGATGAATCCGTTTCCTTTGAGAGGGCCTGCTGCTCAATTTTCAGTTTCAGAAGCTTTCTCTCAATCTTGTCCAGTTCCACCGGCTGGCTCTCAATCTCCATCTTGAGCTGGGAAGCAGCCTCGTCTATCAGGTCAATTGCCTTGTCCGGGAGGAAACGGTTTGTAATATACCTGTTGCTCAGACTTGCCGCCGCCACAATGGCATCGTCCGTTATACGGACACCGTGGTGTACCTCGTAGCGCTCCTTCAAGCCTCTGAGGATGGCAATTGTGTCCTCAACGGACGGCTCGGACGCGTAAACAATCTGGAAACGCCTTTCAAGGGCCTTGTCCTTTTCAATGTACTTGCGATACTCATCCAGCGTGGTTGCACCCACTGCGTGGAGCTCTCCCCTTGCCAGGGCGGGCTTGATAAGGTTGGAGGCATCGGTGGAGCCTTCCGCCGCACCTGCGCCCACAATGGTATGAAGCTCGTCAATGAAGAGAATTATGCTGCCCTCGCTCTGTGCCACTGCATTCACAACAGCCTTGAGGCGTTCCTCAAACTCGCCGCGGAATTTGGCACCTGCAACAAGCGCACCCATATCCAGGGCAAGCAGCCTCTTATCCTTAAGATTGTCCGGAACGTCTCCGGCCACTATTCTCTGTGCAAGGCCCTCAACAATTGCTGTCTTTCCCACACCGGGCTCTCCAATGAGAACCGGATTGTTCTTGGTCTTTCTGGAAAGCACCTGCATCACACGTCTTATCTCCTCCTCCCTGCCTATGACCGGATCCATCTTACCCTGGCGGGCAAGGGCGGTAAGGTCCCTGCAGTACTTTTCAAGGGCCTGGTAGCGGCTCTCCGGATCCTCGGATGTAACACGCTCGGAGCCCCTTATGCTCTTAAGGGCCTCCATAACCACTTCCCGTGTAACTCCGGCCTCTTTGAGGAACCTTCCGGTGTTGCCGTTGTCATTGAGCATGGCAAGAAGCACGTGCTCGGCTGAGATGAACTCATCTTTGAATGTTCCGGCCTCTTTTTCCGCATCGTTGAGAACAAGAGCCAGGTTCCTTGACAGTCCGCTCTGGGTAACGGAGTTTCCGTACGCCTTGGGCAGTCTGTCAACCGCATTCCTGAGGCCCGTTATCAATGACGCAGTGTTTGCTCCCGCCTTTGCAAGAAGCGGCTGGATAATCCCGTCTTTCTGCTCAAGCATGGCAAGCAGCATGTGCTCGCAGGAGACCTCCGGATTACCGTTGTCCTGCGCCATGGCTGCGGCATTCTGAACAGCTTCTTTGATTTTCACTGTAAGTTTGTCATAATTCATAATCTGCCTCCGGTTCCGCCTCTGTTATTTAAAATTCTTTAAAAAAGGCAAAACCCATTCCTACGGGTCTGAATACAAGAATTCCCGTAATTTAAACCTAATATACACAAGCAATTGCAAATCGACAACTATAGATATATAATTATCGTATGCCAAAGATAATAGATCATGAGGAACGTAAAGAACTCATCATGAAAACGGCACTCAAGGTGTTCGGCATCTATGGTTACAAAGAGACCAACCTCTCTCTGATTGCCAAGGAATGCGGACTCTCGAGAACAACGGTCTATCAGTATTTTTCATCAATAGATGAAGTGCTTCATTATGCCGTAAAAACAGGCACGGACGTTCTCTTTGAAAAGTACAATTCCGCCCAATGGCAGGGAGACTCAACCCCGTTTGAACTTCTGCAGCGCATAACAACAGACATCCTGGACTGTGCGGACCACTACAAAACTGAAATCACCAACTTCATACTTATAATGAAATCCTTTAAACCGGATCTGGGCGCGGTAATCCATCACCGCTCCGTAAAACTGAAGATTCTGTTCTCAAGACTCATCCGCAAGAGCCAGGCAGACGGGCAAATTGTCAGTGCAAACTCCGGAGATCTGGTCATGAAGCTGATAATCCTCATTGAGACATACTGCCTCCACCTGGCATTCTTTGAAGACCAGGCTGACCAAATAAGAGAACTTCTTGAAGCCTATATTCTTTCACTTAAGGTCTGAACTCAGACCAGATGAGAGACCAGCACTGCCTTTATGGTGTGCATGCGGTTCTCAGCCTCATCAAACACAACACTTGCAGGACTGCGGAAAACCTCATCCGTAACTTCCATCTCGCCGCTTTCAAGACCGTATTTTGCCCCGTATTTTCTGGCAACTTCACGGCTGATTACGGTATTAAGGTCATGGAAAGCCGGCAGGCAGTGCTCAAATATGGTCTTTCTGCCGGTGGCCGCCATAAGGTCGGATGTGACCTGATAGTCCCTGAGAAGCCTTATGCGCTCCTCCATCCTGTCCTCCTCACCCATGGAAACCCAGACGTCGGTGTAGATAATATCGGCACCCTCAACCGCCTCATAAGGGTCGGTGGTAACGGTAAGCGTACTGCCGCTCTGTGCCGCAAAAGCATCCATCTTCTTCATGAAGGACTCGGCCGGGAACAGCTCGGCCGGGCTGCCTACGGCAAAGTCCATGCCCACCTTGGCCGCGCCGGTCATAAGCGCCAGAGCCACGTTGTTGCGCCCGTCTCCTATGTAGGCCATCTTCATGCTGTCCAGACTGCCGCCTATATGCTCACGTGCCGTCATGAAATCTGCAAGAACCTGTGTGGGATGGTCATCGTCCGTAAGGCCGTTGAACACCGGCACTCCCGAGCAGTCCCTCAGTGTCCTGCACACATTCATGTCAAAACCGCGGTACTCAATCCCGTCATAGAGGCGGCCCAGAACCCGTGCAGTGTCCTCCACGCTTTCCTTCTTTCCCATCTGGGAATTGGTCAGAAACGTAGCGTGCCCGCCCTCGTCAAGAACGGCAACCTCAAAGCTGCACCGCGTCCTTGTAGATGTCTTGTCAAAGATGAGAACTATGTTCTTTCCCTCAAGCAGATGTCCGGTTTCTCCCCTCTTCTTCTTGGCTTTGAGCTCGGCTGCAAGATCCAGCAGATAGAGAATCTCCTCCTTTGAATAATCCTGCAACGTCAGAAAACTTCTACCCTTAAACGTCATTTTCCTCTTCTTCCTCTTCTGTTTCCTGAATGTTGTCATACTCTATCAGGTTGCTTTCCTCAGCTGCCTCAACCCCCTTGAGGGCTCTGGACATTGCGCGCTGGCGGACAAAGACCTTTTCAACGTCGTTGCTTGCGCTTCTGAGTTTGCTCTGCACCTTGTCCAGAATGGTCTCAAATTTTCCAAACTGGGTCTTGACCTGTCCCAGTATGTTCCAAACCTCCGCGCTTCTCTTCTCAATGGCCAGAGTCCTGAATCCCATCTGAAGACTGTTGAGCAGACTTGCAAGAGTTGTGGGACCTGCCACCATAACACGGTACTGCCTCTGAAGACTCTCCTGCAGTCCGGGAACAGACAGAATCTCCGCATACAGTCCCTCAATGGGCAGGAACAGCACTGCAAAGTCTGTGGTATTGGGAACATCTATATACTTCTCGGATATGCCTTTTGCCTCAAGTTTTATCCTCTTCTCAAGGGCATCTCTGTATCTCAGAACACCTGCAGTATCAGCCTTCTCAGTTGCCTCACAGAGCCTTTCATAATCCTCACGCGGGAACTTTGAGTCTATGGGCATGAGCACAAATGAGCCTTCCTCCGCACCGGGCAGTTTGACCGCAAATTCCACGGGATCCCTTCCGCCCTTCTTTGTCACCACGTTCTTTACGTACTGATCCGGGGTCAGAATCTCACTCAGGATACGCTCTGCCTGAAGTTCTCCCCACATTCCGCGGGTCTTGACATTGGTCAGCACCTTCTCAAGGTTATCCACGCCCTTTGCCAGATTCTGCATCTCGCCCAGCTGCTTGTATACACTCTCAAGCTGGTCGCTTACAGTCTTGAACGTAACAGAAAGCCTGCTTTCAAGGGTCTTCTGGAGTTTTTCATCAACTGTCTGCCTTATCTCCTCAAGGCGCTTCTCGTTGTCCGTCCTTATCTCTCTGAGTCTTGCATCCACCTGGAGCATCTTCTCCTCCAGGACATGCCTCATTCCGTCAAGACGTTTCTCATTATCAGCCCTTATCTCTCCCAGGCCCTTCTCAACGGACTGTGAGACGGCAGTGTTGTTTCTGGACATCTCATCAAGACGCCCGGACACTGCGGCAAGCTGGCGTGAAACATCCTCAAGGCCCTTTTCCACATCCCTGTTGTCCTGTGGCTTTGAGATTTTTAACAAAATGAGCACGGCCAGAACGGCCGTTGCTGCCAGTAAAGCAACAATCACAATCTGCATAGAAATACTATAACCTCCAACGCCCCCATAAACCAAGACAAAAAGAGAGCCGCAGTTAGCATTCATACTGCGGCTCAAAGTAGTGCAAACACCTCTTTTCGGAGGCTAAATAATCAATTATATCAGAAAACCGTCACAACGTTTCCATCGGGATAGGTCTTTGCAACCCAGTCCTTGACCTTCTGGCTCTGAAGAGCGGCAA
>CAMZGJ010000059.1 GCA_947306375.1 uncultured Spirochaetales bacterium | reverse complement strand
TGGTTTTTTCTCTTCCAGGCGGAAGTGTTCTGCCTGATTCGTGGATTTTTACTCTCCCGGGCGGAACTGCAGTCAGATGCATGAGTGTTGGTTCAGGTATTCAATCAGTGTTGTGCTGTACACCGCAGCGGCGTTGTATGCGGCAGAGATGTCCGGAAGGTATTCAGGAGTGTGTACAGCCTGAGGCATATCCGTGCCCGTACCTATGTTGAGGAATGAGCCTGCCCCGCATGCGTCCGTAAAGTATCCGAAGTCCTCGGTTCCCATCTTGGGCTGCTGCATTACAACAACGTTCTCGTCACCCATTATCCTGCGCGCACATTCTTCAAAAAGCCTTGTCTCCTCTTCAGTGTTCACCACACCGCCGTAGGACTTGCCTATGTCAATGTCCGCGGTAACATTTTTGAGGGTACAGATGCCTGCAATTGTATCAACAATCTTCTTTCTCATGCCCCTGACGTTTTCCTGCCCGAATGTGCGCAGGATTCCGGAAAAATAAGCCGTGTCCGCAATCACGTTGCAGACGTTGCCGCTTCTGAACTCGCCAAAGGTAAGAACTGCCCGGTCTCCCGAGGAGGGGCTGAGGTCACAGAGAAGAGTAACCATCTCCGCTGCGGCAAGAAGGGCATCCGCACCCTTTTCTGGGGTTGAACTGTGGGCTGCTTTTCCGTGGACCGTGACTGAAACCACATCTGATGCGGCATAGAAGGCTCCGTACTTTATTCCTATTTTTCCCAGGGGGATTTCCGGATTGACGTGCCCTCCGAAGACTGCGCTCACTCCCTCAACAGCCCCTTTGTCTATCATCCTCTGAGCCCCGCCTGCTCCCTCCTCATCCGGCTGGAACAGAAAGACAACATCTCCGTTGAGGAGGTTCGGGTGCTTTGAGAGTATCGCCGCAGTTCCCACTGCGGCAGTCATGTGGATATCGTGACCGCAGGCGTGCATGACCCCCGGGTTTTCAGATGAGAAGGCGCACCCCGTGGTCTCCGTTAACGGCAGGGCGTCCATGTCCGCGCGCAGTGCAACCCTGAGGGGCTTTCGGGCGTTGCGGTGAGGACCTGTGCCGTGAAGCGTGGCCACAAGGGCGGTGTCCAGCATGCGGTGCACTTCCAAGCCAAGTTCAGTGAGCGTCTTTTCAAGAAGCGCGCTTGTATAGTATTCCCTGTTGCCAAGCTCCGGGTGCTTGTGAAGGTCCTGCCTCAGCAGGTCAAGCTCCGCACGCAGGGCGATGGGAAAAAAGTCTGTTTCTTTGTCCATTTCATTCCTTATAAATCTTTTATAAAGCACATAAAAACTGTTTCTGTCAATATTGATACTGCCGGCACGCCGCTGTATCATACAGGGCGGAGAACAGGCAGGATGCAGCACGGCAGCACGGACAACAGAAAATACAGTTTACTGATAGTTCTTCAGGGCGTAATCTTTGCCGCCATAGACGTTTTCAGCAAGATTGTCTATCAGACGGTGCCGGTCTACATCTTCATGACCTTCCGCTTCGGTCTGACCTCCGTTGTCCTGTTACTCATTTATGGTAAAACAATTATTGAAGACCTCAAAACCGTACCGTTCAGGACTTACGGACTTTCCGGCATCTGCCTGGGCCTGTCCATCCTGCTCAGCGGAGTTGCAATCAACGCAACGGCGGCCACCAACTACGCCTTCCTCAAAAGCCTCTCTGCCATAATTGCGCCGCTTCTGATGGTAATCTTCTTCCGCCGCCCCTACACGCTCAAAGACCTGTGCATCCACCTGCCACTGGTCGGCGGCCTGTATCTCTTCTGCGCCCGCGGCGGCCTGACCGGCTTCGGACCGGGGGAAGCCGTGGCCCTCTGCTGCGCCCTCCTTGCCGCCATCTCGCTGGTCTTCGGGGCAGACGCACTGCACCACATCCACCCGCAGACTCTCACCTTTGTACAGATGACGGTAGGCCTTGTGCTCTCCGTTTCCGCCGGTCTTGCAACCGGCGATTTCTCCACACCCTGGCAGGGCGCGTTCTTCACACCCGTCATTATGGGAATCCTTCTGTTCAATTCCCTAATAGGTTCTGTTGTTGCTTATCTTCTGCAGAATGTTGCCTTAATGAAGGTCTCACCCAAGACAGTGGGCGTTCTGCAGTGCAGCTACCCCATCCTGACCACCGTGCTGGCCAATTTTCTTGTAAATGAGCACCTCAGCACAGCCGGCATTCTCGGAGCAATGATAATAAGTTCCTGTATTGTGGCCCAGAGCCTGATTCAGACCGAATAAACCCTGTCCACCTTCATGTCAAATCTTTCCTGGGGGAGGCTTTGCGCAATGGCTTCCTTTCTGCACACCCCACACTTGAGCACGTTCTCAGGGCATCTTGCCAGAGCTCTGTCATACCAGCCGCCTCCGCGTCCCAGTCTTGTTCCGTCCTGCGTGTAAGCCAGGGCGGGCACCAGCATGAGAGCCTTTTCTTTTACACCGCTTATGTCAAACTCCGGTCCCTGAACGGGACAGACAACCCTGTCTATCAGAGCAAAGTGCCCCGGCTCCAGAGCCGGTACTGCAACCTTCATTCCGCGTGAGAGGGCCTTCTCCATGACAGGATTCACATCCACCTCATTGGGCAGGCTCTGATATGCAATGAGCATTTCATAACCGTCCAGCTTCACCTCTTCCAGTTTTGCCGGTCTGTTGAGCTTTATGTAAATGCGCCTGAGCTCGGTTTTATCCGTGTTATCCGTCATAGTCTGCTGCCTTTTCCATAAAAGGCATTATAACCAAACTCCCGTCCCCGGGGTATAAAAAAAGCGGAGAAACTCCTCATTTTCCCCGCTTTTATCTGACTTCCGTCATTTAAGCTTACTCCAGGTCCTCCATGTCGGAATTGACCAGATCCCTGAACTCTTCCGAGAAGAGCTCTTCCAGAAAGAAGTGTTTTCCGCTTTCCTTTACAAGTATCATACTCACCTCCGATTGCACTTTCATGGTAGGCCCTCCCCGCCTGCCGATAAATAGTAAGTTTTAAGGATATTGGACTGCTTTTTTTTCTAGTGAGAATTCACCATGCCGTCTGAGGGCAAAAAGAGGCCGGTGACTTGAATCACCGGCCGGAAGGGAGGTATTTGGGTATTTTTATGAAGCTCTTACGCTCTGTTTCAGTTAATCTTAACCTGAATTCTCTTGGGCTCAACAACGGGCTTCTTGGGAAGTGTCACATCCAGAATGCCGTTCTTGAACTCTGCCTTGATTCCGTCCTCATCAACGCTCTCGGGCAGTGAGAAGGATCTGTCAAACTTTGCAAAGCTTCTCTCGCAGACAAGATACTTCCTGTCTTCCTTCTTCTCCGTCTTCTTCTCGGATGTGATGTGCAGCACATGCTTTTCAACGTGAACATTCACGTCGCTCTCTTCATAACCTGCAAGCTCGGCTTCCACATGGAAGGCCTTTTCATCCTCATAGACATCCACTGAAGGAACCACGCTGTTCCTGATTCCCCAGTCCCTGAACATATCGTTGAATAAAGCGTCAAATCCGTTTTCCACATTTCTTGTCATAAGGTAATTCATATTATTTTCACTCCTTTTTAATTACTGTTCTTTGTCCGTTTTGCCGGACACTTTTTATATAGCACAAAGCGTGCCAAGTATGCTAATTTATTGCAGTATAGCAAATTATATTTTTTTGCCGTTTTGTATTTGAGGCAAAAATCAGGCCAAAATGACCATGTTGGCTTAGATGTTTAATATTTGGGTCAAATTGACCCACTTGCGCAAATCTGACCATATTTTAGGGTCAAAACCTCACCCCGTCCGGGTGTGTTGACACTTTTTTTGAAATCAACTAGTTTAATAGAGAATTCGACGCAGGGTGGAGCAGTTGGCAGCTCGCCAGGCTCATAACCTGGAGGCCGGAGGTTCGAGTCCTTCCCCTGCTAAAGCACAAAACCAGTCCATTCGGGCTGGTTTTTTGGTTTATAAGGGGATAGAAGGACTCGAAGCGTAGCGTTATGGGCAATCCGAGTAAGCATGTAGTATAAATCCACCACTTTTTGGTCTTTCTTATGATATAAATATCATAAATCACCCTCAAAATCAGCCGTTTTATACTACTTCTCAATCAGCACAGGTAAAAAGGCTTTTTCTTAATACCTGATTGCTGGTATGATAAGGGCACTATGAAAACCATGAAAAACACAATTAAGAAAGCATTTACAGTATTGATTATTGCAGTATCCATGCTGCTTGTTGTCTCATGTGCAACCAATGCGGCACAGGATCCGGACAAGGCCCTGAACCTCTGGACAGAGAACGCACCCCTGAAGACTGCTCTGGTTGAGTTTGTGAAGAATGCAACAGATAAGTCAAACCCCGGCTTTATTCCGGTTGAGAGAAGAATTGCAGTATTTGACATGGACGGCACAATTCTCTGTGAGACAGACAGGGATTACTTTGACCACACCCTGCTTGCATACAGAGTAACTGAAGACCCCTCTTATATTTACAGGGCAAGCGCATTTGAGAAGGATGTAGCAAACCAGATTATTGAGAAGAGCAAGACATCCTCACCTGTAAGCGGGCTTGATATAGACCACGGCAAGGCTGTTGCCACGGCATTTAAAGGCATGACACCGGACCAGTTCATAGATTACATACAGGTTTTCAAGGAACTGCCCATGCCCGGATATGAGGGAATGAAGCGCGGAGACAGCTTCTACCTGCCCATGATTCAGGTAATAGACTATCTGCAGGCAAATGACTTTACAGTTTATATTGTCAGCGGCACGGACCGTCTGATAAGCCGCGCCATCTTCTATAATAATGATGCATTCAACCTCCAGCCCAAGCAGATTATAGGCTCGGATGTACTTCTGGTTGCAACAAACCAGGGAAGCACGGACGGCCTGCAGTACACATACACTGACAAGGATCAGGTGGTAATAGGCGGACAGTTTTTGATAAAGAACCTCAAGATGAACAAGGTAACTGCAATTGTCAGGGAGATAGGATATCAGCCGGTGCTCTCATTCGGAAACACAACCGGAGATGCAGCAATGGCAATGTACACCATTACGAACAACCCCTACCCCAGCCTTGCATTCATGCTCTGCTGTGATGACCTTGTTCGTGAGAACGGAAACCTGCAGAAGGCAGATGACATGTACAGCCTGTGCAGTCAGTTCAACTGGATTCCCGTCTCCATGAAGAACGACTGGAAAACCATCTATGGTGACGGCGTTGTACGGAGATGAAAATGAAAAGATTCATTGAAAGCCTTTTTGGAAAAATGGTACTCACAGTGGCGGTTTTTATCGTAATGTGGCCGCTGCTGGATCTGGCGTGGACAAAGCTGATTACCCGCTCGGTTTTTGAGTACAGAGTTGTTTCCCATCTGGTCATACCCGCTGCAATTGCAGTTGTTTGGGCCCTGCTTGAGCATTTTGTGTTCAGGAAAAAGGATAAGTAAAAGACTGAACAGGAATATCGGCATGCCGGGTACCTGCAAGGTAATCCGCATGCCGTTATTTTTGCCCCGGCTTGCCCCAACTTGCCTTGACGGGCACGTAGTTTTATAATGTGCACTATGAAAGTTGTAATACTTGGAGCAGGACGCAGAGGCATAAGACTGGCACGTCACCTTGTTGAGGAACACAAGGACGTTGTTATTGTTGACCACAGGGCAACCGACGTTGACAATGCAATGACAAGTGTGGACTGTCTGGGCGTTGTGGCCAGCGGAACTGATGTTGAAGATCTGCGCAATGCGGGCATAGAGGATGCGGATGCGTTCATTGCCCTCACCGGCAGCGATGAAACCAACCTTGTCTCATGCGGCCTTGTGGCTGCGGAGTTCAAGATTCCCATTACAATTGCGGCGGTGCGCAACATAACCTACACGGCAGAGGACCGCAAGTCCAACATGCTGGGCATTACCCACATAGTAAACCCGTCACAGGCCGTAGCCTCAAGAATCTTCAGCGATATAGACCGCGGACTCTACTCGGACATAATCAGCTTCGAGAACATGAGCCTGGTGCTCTACAACATCTACATTGACAAGAAATCCAAATTCAAGAACGTCCAGCTGAAGAAGCTCAGGAACATACTGCCCGGCCAGTTTGTGGTAGCCGCCGTAAGCAACGGATCGGAAGTAATGGTGCCTACCGGCGATACCCTTGTCAGGGAAGGAGATACCCTGAGCATTGCAATCAACGAGGGAGATGTAACCAAATTCTTTGACAATGTGGGCACAAGGCGCCACAAGCCCAGAAAGGTTGTTATTATAGGCACCACCATGGTGACGGAATTCATCCTTAAGATGTTCACCAAGAGGGGTCTCAAGAACACAACCGTAATTTCAAAGGACACGGCGGAATGCAGGGAACTTGCCCTCAAGTACCCGTCTGCCCTGATTATCAATGAGAACATAACCAACGAGGGTGTTTTCAGACGTGAGGGCCTTGAGAACTATGACCTTCTGATCAGCGCCACGGACAATGATGAGCTGAACATACTTGTAGCCAGCTACGCCAAGCACTACGGCGTAAACGGCACAATTGCCCTGATTAACAAGAACCAGGACTTTGTCAGAATGGCAGACCACATGGACATAGACAGCCTCATGTCCACACAGGATATTACAGTAGACTCCATTGTCAGGTTCCTCCAGGGAGAGAACGTATCAACCATCCACTCCATGTTTGACGGAAGAATTGAGGCTCTTGAGTACACGGTTGACGCCGACTGCCCTCTCAGAGGCAAGATGCTCAAAGAGATAAACATGAAGGGCAAGGGCCTTATAGTGGGAGCCAAGAAACTGGACGGAAGGTCAATTCTTCCGGGCGGCAACTACTGCATAGATTACGGTGACAAGCTCCTGCTGGTAATTGAAAGACAGTCTCTCAACTTCATCCAGAGACTGCTGGGAATGGAAAACACGGTAATCTGATGCATTTAAAAAGCGTTTTCAGGCTCATATCACAGATTCTCATCTTTGTGGCAATTCTTATGATTGCCCCCACAGGCATAGCCATAGGGCACAGGGAGTGGACGGCAACAACAAGTTTCATAATCACCATATTCATAATGATTACGGTAAGCATTGTTGTTCTCATACTCACACGCGGTCAGGACTACAGGAACTTCTCCGCAAGGGACGGCTTTCTGTTCACTACCCTCACATGGGTTCTGGCAACTGCCTTCGGAGCTCTGCCCCTTCTTCTGAGCGGCACCTTCCCTGACTACACGTCCTGTTATTTTGAAATAATGAGCGGCTTCACCACAACCGGGGCCACCACAATGACCGAGATAGAGGGCAACTTCAAGAGCATTCTCTTCTGGAGAAGCATGACCAACTGGCTGGGAGGCAT
>CAMZGJ010000058.1 GCA_947306375.1 uncultured Spirochaetales bacterium | reverse complement strand
AAAGCGCAGCATCTCTCCGCCCACGGGGACCACGCCCTTGGCGCGGGCAATGCGGCCCAACTCACCTCTGAGGCAGTCTTCCAGAAGAACAACCAGTTCGGACGGACTGTGCAGGGAGGCCTTGCTGAAACTGAGCCGGGAGAAGGTCTCAGTCCCGGAAGATTCAGAAAGTGCAGGTAAACCGGAATTGTCCGTAGAAACCTCCATCAGACTGCGCCACCAGTCATCACTCTGAAGGCTGTAATGGCGGGAAATAATCTCAGCATCCGGATTGATTATCCTTATTTTTGCCTCCGCATTATCAAGGAAGGAAGAATCTTCCTGCTCGGCCTTGGAGAAAACCACAATGCCGGCATTTGCAATCTGGTCCGTATAGAGAGAAGGGTACTGCGCCATGTTGGAAGAGTAGGTTTGGGGAGACAGAACAACCACCGGCTTCAAAAGGGATATCTTGTCGTTGATCAGGGGCTTCAGGTTTGAAAGAATGCTCCCCAGACGTCCCACGCCCGTGGGTTCAACAACAAGGTAATCCGGCTCAAGGCCGCAGTAGATTGTCATGACGGAGTTCACAAAACTGTCTTTCATGGTGCAGCAGACACAGCCTTCCATGAATTCCAGAATCTTTATTTCCTTCTTTTCAGGCAGGCTCTGCCTCAGCTCCTCAGCATCCAGGTCGTTCTGACCGTATTCATGTTCCATGATTACGGGACGGATGCCGCTGCGGCGGACAAGTTCCTTTATGAATGTGGTTTTACCGGCTCCGAGGAAACCGGAAACAATCAGTATTTTCATGCGCTTCCAACAACAAATAAAAAGGGGCGGCTTGAACCGCCCCTATAATTATTCCGCTCAATTACGGTCTGTTGTCAAGAATGACAACGGGCTTGATAAGATCTGCGGGCTTGTCCTTCATGAGCTGAAGAGCCTCGGGAATGTGCTCCCAACCGTGGAAGACATGGGTGCTGAGCTTGCTTACATCCAGCTTGCCTGAGGAAACCAGAGCGCCCAGTTTCTCCATGCGCAGACGTCCGCCGGGCATCAGACCGCCCAGAAGCTGCTTGTGACCCATTCCCACACCCCATTCAACGCGCGGAATCTTGATGTAATCGCCGCTGCCGAGGTAGTTGACGTTACCTATCTTTCCACCGGCCTTGAGGGACTTGATGGCGGAGTCAAAAGTGTCCACGCCGCCGCCTGCAACAATGACCTTGTCCACACCGATGCCGTTTGTCATCTTCATGACCTGCTCCTCAATGCTTCCGTTCTTGTAGCTGATAAACTCATCAGCGCCGTAGAACCTGGCGGCTTCAACGCACTTGGGACGTGTTCCTACGGCAATAATCCTTGCGGCGCCGCGAAGACGTGCACCTGCAACGGACATAAGGCCCACCGGGCCGATACCTATAACAAGCACCGTGTCACCGAACTGGACATCAGCCAGCTCTACACCGTGGAAACCTGTGGGAACCATGTCTGAGAGCATGCAGGCATCTTCAAGGCTCATGCCTTCGGGCATGTGTGCCAGGTTTCCGTCTGCGTCATTGACATGGAAGTATTCGGAATCCAGACCGTCCTTGAAGTTTGAGAACTTCCATCCGGCCAGCATGCCGCCGGAGTGCATTGAGTATCCGGCCTGAGCTTCCAGAGAGTTCCAGTCGGGAGTAATGGCGGGAACCAGGACCCTGTCACCGGGCTTGAAGTCCCTGACCATTGAACCTACTTCAACAACCTCAGCACAGCCTTCATGGCCCAGGATCATGTTGTGACGGTCACCTACGGCACCTTCCCATACAGTGTGTACGTCGGATGTGCAAATGGCAATTGCCAGGGGCTTACAGATTGCGTCCATAGGACCGCAGGCAGGACGTTCTTTCTCAATCCAGCCTACTTCACCGATTTTGAGCATTGCAAAACCTTTCATTGGTTTTTATCTCCTTTTTTGAGTTGATTTCTGTACAAAAATTATAATCCCCGTATAGAATGAGATACCACAAACATTTTCCGACATCTGTCGGAATTCTTTTACCGGAGGCTGAATCATGGACCTTAGAGTTGCAAGGGGAGAACAGAGCAAGGAAGTGCTCAGACAAGCCTTTATAAAACTGTTTAAAACCAGAGAACCGGAGGAAATAAGTGTTGTTGAACTGTGCAGGAAAGCCGGTGTGAACCGCTCCACTTTCTACGCGCATTACCAATACATTGACCAGCTGATTCTTGAGGTTCTTCTGGCCAATGTGGCAGACGTCTGCTCCGGTTTTGCAAGACAGCTGGACCTTCCTCTGGAAGACGGCGGCGTTGAGCGCGGGGTAATAAGCTCATACCTCAGCAGCTTTATGGAAAACCCCACCCTCAGACGCTTCTGCACATGTTCAAACAACGCCCGGTACCGTGAACTGATAATACGTGCCCAGGTCAGAATTTCCCTGGGAACTGTATCGGACCCGGAACTCTACTACACTGCATATTTTCAGAACGCAGGGGCTTTCTACTGCCTTCTTGAGTGGCTGGCCAACGGCAGACCGGTTACGGATGAAGGACTGATTGAAATAATCCACGAGTATTCCAAAAACATGTACCGTTTCAGAACCCGGTTTCCGGCAGCCCGGCAATAAAACGGTATTTTTCAAAATCCATAAATCTTCTACTTATGAATAAATATGTGTTATGATATGATTCAGCAAAACTTCGGTGTCGGAGGTCTTCTGTGGCTAATAAGGAAACACACCATTCAATTCTGAGAAGAAAACTCATAAGATATGCCGTTACGGTTCTTACTACTATTGTCCTCATGATTGTCCTGCTTAACTACATGCAGTCAAAGGGACAGGCTGAGTACCAGAAGAACATGAGTCTTGTTCCTCTTCTTGATGAGGTTATAGACAAGCTTGATTCGCAGACGGAAAGTGTGGAGGCCCTGACCAGAAGATTCCACAACGCAAACCAGACTTCCGTGCGTCTTGTAGGGCTTTTTCTCCAGTCCGGTGCGTTCAAGGAATTACAGGATGCCACGGATTTAACAAGCGCAGCTGCTATACTCAGGAATCTGACCGCCAACACCGGAATGACCTCCATCATGATAGTTGACTCGGAAGGAAACCTGCAGCTTGTTGACAATGCCGACATTTACAGAAATTCCGGAAATGACCTGAAATACAACATGATTAAGGGTGTAAACAACCCCTCCGGAGCGTTTACTCCATGGGATTTCAAACGCATAAGAGCATACGGCGGCGGGTGGGAAGGCACATACCTCGTTTCCTCAGACGGAAGCGGGGAGGTGTCGCCGGTCAAGGCGGTTATAGTTGCCTCCGACGGAACAACCTATAACGGCTACTACTACAGCACGCCCATTCTTACGGAGGACGGGAAATTCTCCGGCTACTACCTTGTTGCCATGGCGGATTCAACTCAGATGGAAAAGGACATTTCAGGCCTCACGGACATGAGTAAGGTCCTGGAGTCCATGGGAGTGGGCAATTCGGGTTTTGTGTTCTCTCTTGACCCCTCCTCGGGAGACTTCATTTATTACCGCGATGCAGAAGGTCTTGAACTGACAGGAGAGAGTTTCAGGCAGAACGGTATTACCGATGACATTCTCAAGGACGGATATACAGGCATTCAGGAAATCCGAGGGACCAAGTATTACTGTGTGGCCAAACTATACTCATCAGAGGTGTTCGGAGACAAGATTGTCATTGCGGCCACACTTCAGGAGTCCGAACTGTTCGGTTCCAAAATCTACAACACATTCTGGGCCGTTCTCATCTTCTTTATAATCGGGAACCTCATTCTCACTTATGCCATAATCATCCAGGTTGACCAGATAAGAAAAGGAACCGTTATGGAGGCCCGCAAGACACTGTTCACCACAAAGAAGGGGAAGACGGTGTACTACAACAGGGCCCTGGGCCTGAAGATTTTCCCGCTGCTGATAATAGGACTTCTGATAATATACGGAGTCACTGTTTATACACAGACCCTTTCGCAGCTTTCAACAGCCACCAGATTATCCGAATCCAGAATAAAGGAGGTGGGTCTGGGCGTTCAGAAGAATATTGAGAGATCAGATACGGTATCTGAATTCTACAACAGGCAGAACCTGAACAAGACACGTCTTCTGGCGGATATTATCAAGAGGGCTCCCCAGGTTGTCTTTGACTATGACATGACCGACGCCGTGCATTTTGAATACGCAAGTGAGACCGACGGAAGCATTGTAAAGGACCAGTACGGAAACCCGGTGCTTACCGCCCGCTACCAGCCTAACCTTGTTGCACTCTGCAAGGCCTATGACTTTGAAACCATGTATGTGTTCAATGATAAAGGCCGTGTAGTGTCAACAAGCGCACAGTGGTGGAACTTCACCCTCAGTGATGACCCCGCATCCCAGTCATATCCGTTCCGCGATGTCCTGGTGAATACGGATTATTATGTCCAGAACCTTATGGTCAGTGATACCGGAAAGTCGGAACAGTACATAGGCTGTGCTTTCTATTACTACACTTACAATGACAACGGAACAACCTGCTATGCCTCGGAGTATCAGTACAAGAACGGTGTGACTGCAGATGACGGAAGCGTTATTGTTCCCCCGTCTGAAATTACCAGACACAGGGGTCTTATCCAGACAAGTGTTTCCTCTCAGAGCATTGAGGACTACATAACAATGTCCACAGTACAGTACACCCTTGACGGCATGAAGATGTTCTATGAAGGCTCATTCATTGCCTTTGCCAAGGATGATACGCACAAGATTCTCTATTCTCCGTTCAAGGAGGGCGTGACCGTGCCCGTGAAGGATGCCATGTTCAGCGGTTCCTTCAACGGCTACATTACGGTTGACGGTGCAAAGTATTATGCCTGCATAAGGGAATCCGGAGGCATATACCTTGGAACCATCATCCCGGCAAAAACTCTGTTTGCCCTGAGAAACAACATCTCCCTGGCCACAGTCATTATTGCCTATATCTCATTCTCCAACCTGTTGGGTTTCATGCTTTACTCAAACAGCTATGAGGACAAGGAACTTATGGAAAGAATTGCCCGTATCAAGCAGGAAGAGGAGGAAGAGGAGGATGAGGAGGATGAGACTCCGGCAGAGGGCAGCGCCAACTTTGACGTGACAATGCCTGACGGTAAGAAGAAACGGGTCAAGTCCGTTCAGTCCAGATGGTCCAAGCGCTTTACGGAGTGGAATAAGAAGTCCGTTGAGCAGAAGTTCACAGCCATCATCACGGGCTGCAGCAACATGTTCTTTGTGTTTGTTCTCATATCCGTGCTTTTTGCAAGATTGGTGTTCCCTGAAGGTTCAATAATGGACTACATCATCAACGGCAACCTTGAGAGGAGCGTGAACATATTTGTCATGACCAAGAGCGCCATGATGTTCATTGTAATCCTGTTCGTTGCAAAGATTGTCCAGAGAATAATAAATGTCCTTTCTTCCAACCTGGGTGCCAGAGCGGAGACCATAGGACACCTTCTTGAGTCCGTTATCAAGTACGGAGGAGTTATAGGAGTTCTGTTCTACTCCCTGTACCTCTTGGGACTTAATACTGCATCGCTTCTGACAAGCGCGGGAATCCTCTCCATTGTAGTTGGTCTCGGTGCCCAGAGCCTTATTTCAGATATTCTTGCCGGTATCTTCATTGTGTTTGAGGGAGAATTCAGGGTAGGAGATATTGTTACCGTAGGAGATTTCAGAGGAACGGTTATTGAGATCGGTATCCGTACCACAAAGATTGAGGACTTCCTCGGAAACATAAAAATCTTCAACAACAGCCACATCTCCGGCGTTCTGAACATGACCAAGGAGTACTCCACAATACCCATTACTCTTTCAATTGAGTACGGAGAGTCCCTTGAGCGTGTTGAGGCCATTCTCAAGGATGAGTTCCCCGCCATAAAGAAGAAGCTGAAGTCCATTATCACCGGTCCGTTCTACAAGGGCGTTTCCGGTCTTTCGGACAATGCGGTCAACCTTCTTGTGGTTGCCCAGTGTACTGAGGGAGACAGAGCCCAGTTGATCAGGGACCTGAACAGAGAGCTCTACCTTGTCTTCAACAAGCACGGCATCAACGTTCCGTTCCCGCAGCTTACGCTTTCTTATCTTCAGGATGAGGAGAACAAGAAGGTAAGCATAAAGGACCACCGTGAGGCAGAGCGCTTCATTGCCGAGCAGAAGCAGGTCTCAGCCGGAGTGGATTCACCCGAAAAGGAAGGCTGACGTCTCGCAGGCAGGAGAAAAACAAGAAAAAGGGCTGTAACAATAGTCGGTTTTCCGGCTTATAGGTTACAGCCCTCTTTATATTTACCGCCTCCCACTCTACGTGACCCTTCCTCTCTACACGCAACTCCTCTTTACTGAACGTGACCCTTCTTCTCCACACGCAACCCTTCCTGTTTGGACATATTCAGAACAAAATGGGGAAATCTGGGAGACTTGGGGAGAGAGAAGCGTAGTGATGCGGACTCAGGAAGAGTAAGGAAGACTCAAGAAGAGTTAGGAAGACTCAGGAAGAGTCAGGAAGAGAGGCGTAGACTGGGAGGCTGTGAAGAACCAAATAAAAAAGGGCTGTAACTCCAGTCTGTATAATCAGACTCTTGTCACAGCCCTTAAACTGTTCTTTACTGTGGATTACATGCAGGTGTAACCGCCGTCAACAGCAATGTTCTGACCGTTGACGTAGCTTGAGAACGGAGAGGCAAGGAAGATAGCTACGCTGTCAAGCTCACCCTCTTTTCCGTATCTTGAAAGAGGAATCATTGTCTTTGCATAGTTCTGGAAGAACTCTGACTTGAGAGTCTCTTCTGTCAGCGGGGTGTAGAAGTAACCCGGGCAGATACTGTTGACTGTAATTCCGCGTTCGCCCCATTCTGCTGCAAGTGCTCTTGTCATGTTGACAACACCGCCCTTTGCTGCGTGATAGCATACTGTGGGAGCAATCTTGTTTCCAACGAGACCGTACATTGAAGCAATGTTGATGATGCGGCCGTATTTTGCGGGAAGCATGGCTTTCTTTGCAACAGACCTTGCAACCTTGAATGTTCCGATCAGGTCAATGTCAACTTCATGTCTGAATGTCTCATCGGGCATGTCCTCAGCGGGAGTGACTCCGCCTGTTCCGGCGTTGTTGATCAGGATATCGATGCGGCCGAACTCCTTGAGAGCGGCGTCAACTGCTGCCTCAACACTCTCTGTGTCTGTGATGTCGCACTTGATTCCTACAGCCTTGACACCGTAAGTCTCTGAGATTTCCTTTGCAACTTCATCAATGAGGTTCTGTCTGCGAGCCATGGCAACAATATTGCAGCCCTGGTTAGCAAGGGCCTTTGCCATCTGGACACCGAGACCTGTGGAACAACCGGTTACAACTGCAACCTGACCCTTGAGGTCAAAATAATTCTTCTTCATTTTTCTCTCCTGAAGATAATAATCAGTTAGTCAATATTATATCAATTTTTCCTTTTAGACTACGGGTTAGTTCGTGCGCAGATTGGGTGTACAATAAAACTCA
>CAMZGJ010000057.1 GCA_947306375.1 uncultured Spirochaetales bacterium | reverse complement strand
CAATCCTACATTGACAACTACCTTATAGCTGACGCCGTTAACAACGAAGGTCTGACAGATATAGATGGATTCAGACGGTTTATCCGTGCATGTGCCGCCATTGTCGGGAACCTGGTGAACTATAGCACACTGGCACAAGCCTCCGGGATATCAATCCCTACCGCCATCAAATGGCTGGGGATTCTTCGGGACATGGAGGTAATCTATCTGCTGGAACCATATTCAAACAATGAATTGCAACGTATCATAAAGACTCCGAAACTCTTTTTATGTGATACAGGACTGTGTGCTTATCTGACAAGATGGCTGACTCCGGAATCACTACAGGCAGGTGCTGTAAGCGGTCATTTTTTTGAAAACTATGTGGTAATGGAACTTGTGAAGAACTATGCATATGCTCGAAACAATGCAATACTCTCATTCTACCGGGATGATAACGCAAAAGAGATCGATGTATTTGTAGAGGAGAATGGCAGAATCCATCCCTTGGAGATCAAGAAAAGTGCCAATCCTGACCGAAAGGAAATCAAGAAGTTCAACGTTGTTGATAAAACCTCTCTGGTTCATGGTGATGGAGGCATAATCTGTATGTATCCGGAACCTTTTCCAATCAACGGGAATAACAACCTTATTCCAAGCAATTTGATTTGATTTGCATTGTCGGTGTATGACACATACGGGACTGACTAACAAAGCCCCTTCTGCTATAACCCAGTCATAACACCCAGATCTGCGAGGTGCCATTCTCCGGTATGAAAAATGGTACTCAGAAGAAGCTCTTCGTCTTCCTTTGAATCAAGGCCCAGTTCCTCTACTATTCGGGAAGGAACAAATTTAATAAGGACATTACCCATGTCAAATATGATATTGCGGATCATTGCTTCACCTTAATGTTGTATTATAACTTAAAAAGGGCGTGGAGGAAGAATATGACACTGTTTGTTAATGCCTGTGTAAATGAAAATTCAAGGACAAGAAGACTTGCAGAGTGCCTGCTTTCCAAACTACACGGGCAGTATGAGGAAGTAAGACTCCACGAAATTACCTTCCCCGTCACTGACCATGCCTTTCTGAAACATCGAGACAGTCTGATTGAAGCAAAAGATTTCAACAATCCCATGTTCAATCTTGCAAGGCAGTTTGCAAAAGCTGATGAAATTATTATTGCCGCACCATACTGGGACCTTTCGTTCCCGGCATCACTCAAGCAGTACATAGAGCAGATCAACGTGTTGGGAATAACATTCCTATACACCCCGGAAGGCACACCCAAGGGCCTGTGCAAAGCAAAACGTCTGACATACATTATGACATCCGGAGGTACGGTTGTACCTGAAGACTACGGCTACGGTTATGTAAAAGCACTGGCACAGTCCTACTACGGCATACCTGAAGTAAGACTGATCAAAGCCACAGGTCTGGATGTTGTCGGTGCGGATGTAGAATCAATTCTTAAAAAAACTATTATGGACGCAATATGAAAAAACCTATCATTATCAACATTATTATTTTCATTCTTACAATAGTTGCAGTTGTCTGGATGATGACGGATAACACCGTCCTTTCTCTCTCTGCAAGAAAGCTTCAGGTTTTCCGCTACTTCACCGTGGATTCCAATATCCTGATGGGGGTATCGGCAGTTGTTATGGCAACTGCCCAAATCCGCGTATTGAATGGAAAGAGCAAGAGTGTAGTTGCAGGCCTGTATGTCTTGAAACTGGTGAGCACGGTGGCAGTGACCATTACAATGCTGGTGACGGTGTTCTATCTAGGATTCATAATTCCCACAGGCTTTCTTTCCCTGTTTGTTCATTCAAACTTCATAATGCATCTGGTCGTTCCCGTGTTGGGTATCCTTGTCTTTATTCTATACGAGAAAACAAATTCCATTAAGCTGAAACACATATTCTCCAGTCTTGTTCCGTTGGTTCTGTATGGTATTTATTACGCAGCCTCCGCGTACAGCCACATGGAAAACGGAGTTATTGAAAACGGTTACGACTGGTACAGGTTCTTCAGTCTCGGAGCCTCAAGCGTTCTGCTGGTGTATCCTTTCTTTGCAGTTTTCACCCTCCTGTTGAGTTATGTTTTGTGGAAACTGAACAAGACTGCGTTGCCATTGTCTCCCCCTTCTACTGTGACTGCGGAAAAAGGATGAAACCGGGCGCCTTGCGGCGATACCTTATACAGGCCGTTCAGATAATTTCTATCAATATTAAAAAATACTCCGGACCCAAGGAAACAGAAATCTTCCAGCACTTCGGACACACTGAGCAGTTCAAGCTCTACGATATCCGGGATGGAAAAATTGTAGGCCACCAGGTCATTGATACAAACGGATCAGGACACGGAGCCCTTGCAGGTTTCCTTAAAGCCGTCAAGGCAGATGTTCTTATCTGCGGCGGAATTGGAATGGGCGCACAGATGGCCCTTACAGAAGCCGGAATACAACTCTGTGCAGGAGTAAGCGGATCTGCGGATGAGGCTGCCGAAGCATTTGCAGAGGGAAAACTCCGGTTCGGCTCCGAGGCCAACTGTAATTGTCATGAACACCATCATGAAGATGACTGCGGTCACGGTCATTGCGGGGAAAACCACTGCAACTGCCACTGACAACAGACCACTCTTTCTGAAGTATCAGTTATATTGAACAGGCCTGAGGATTGTTATACGATAATTATACACTGATAAAATTCTGATTTATTCATAAGGAGAATAAAAATGGGAAGACTTGATGGAAAAGTTGCAATTATTACAGGTTCCACATCAGGAATGGGCCGTGACACTGCTTATCTTTTTGCAAAAGAAGGTGCAAAAGTTGTTGTAACAGGTCGTAATGAAGCCAGAGCACAGGCAGTTATTGACAAGATCAAAGCCGACGGCGGAGAAGCAATCTATGTTATTGCAGATACATCTGACCGCAAGGCTGCACAGAAGATCTATGACCAGACAATGAAGGCCTACGGAACAGTTGATATTCTTATCAACAATGCCGGTCAACTCAGCCTCACACCTGTCCAGAAAATGACACTTGAGGAATGGGATGCCGTATTCAACGTAAACCTCACTACTGCCCTGCTTCTCACACAGCTCTGTGAGCCTGAACTCAAGAAAAACAAGGGCCATGTTGTAAACATTTCATCCGTTGCCGGAACAGCGGCAAAATGGGGTCCCATTGCCTACTGCACAAGCAAGTTTGCCATGGTTGGAATGACAAGAGCCATGGCTCGTGAAATGGGTCCGGATATTCATGTCAACGGAATCTGTCCCGGTGCAATCCGCACAGCAATGCTTGAAGGCAGCGGCGCAGATGCAACAATTGAGTTCATGAAGGCCACGGCACCTCTTCAGAGAATTGGAGAAGGCAGTGAGATTGCAACAGCCTGTCTGTTCTTCTCAACGGACGATTCCAGCTTCATCACAGGCCAGCTCCTGCGTGTTGACGGCGGAGTTGACGCATAACAGTCCCCGTCAGGGAAACCATTGGCAGACCATCGCATTGATTGCGATGGTCTTTCTTTTTACGGTGCATAATTCAGTGTTATAATTGTCCGTAAGGAGTTCATGTATGGACAGAAAATCATTTCCCACACCCCACAACAAGGCCGTTTACGGTGACTTTGCCCAAACGGTTCTCATGCCCGGAGATCCGCTCAGATCCCGCTATATTGCTGAAAACTTTCTGGAGAATGCGGTACTGGTGAACGATGTCCGCGGAATTCAGGGCTACACCGGCTTTTACAAGGGCAAAAAGGTCTCCGTAATGGCTAGCGGAATGGGAATACCCACCATGGCAATCTACAGCCATGAACTTTTTAACTTCTATGGAGTTGAAAACATTATCAGAGTGGGTTCAACCGGTTCCATCCGTGAAGAACTGAGACTTGGAGACATTGTCTTTGCCATGGGAGCCTCCACTGACTCTGCATACGGAAAACAGTTCGGCATAGGAACCTGCAGCGCCGTTGCAAGTTACCCTCTCATTGAGGCTGCCGTCAAAGCAGCAAGGGAGGCAAAAGAGGAGTTCACAGTCGGAAACATATACACGTCCGATACATTCTACACACCGGATCCCTCATTCAATGAAAAGCTCAAGGCCATGAACATACTCTGCATAGACATGGAAACCTACGGCCTGTACCTGAATGCGGCAAGAGCGGGGAAAAAGGCCCTTACAATGCTTACAGTCTCGGACAACCTGGTTACAGGAGATGTAATGAGCACGCAGGACAGGCAGTCATCCTTCTCGAGGATGATTACCCTTGCCCTGGAAACTGCCGTTTCAGCAAAGTGAAATAAGGGCTGTAACAAAAAAGTGTTACAGCCCGGATTTTATCTTATGACCTTAAGTTCGTAGTCCCTTGTTCCTGCACCAATCTTCTCTGCGTGCTCCAGGGCTTCCTTCCACCTGACATTGGGATTGTTGTCAAAGAAGTGGTCATTGTAGCGGTGCCAGTCAGGTCTTGCAAGATTGTCTCCAAGCTGGCTGTTGCGCACCGGGGCTGCCTTCTGACAGAGGTCTACGCAGGCCTGGTCCAGGGCAACGGGGTCAAAGGATGCAAGCATGCCTATGTTGGGAAGAATGGGTGCGTCGTTCTCACTGTGGCAGTCACAGTTGGGAGAAACGTCCATAATCAGCGTAATGTGGAAACAGGGTCTGTTGTAGCAGATTGCATGGGCATACTCTGCAATCCTGCAGCAAAGAATCTCGTTTGCAGACTCGTTTTTGTTTCTGATGGCATCAAAGTTACAGGCTCCGATACATCGCCCGCAGCCTTTGCACAGGGCGGGATTTATCCATGCCTTGCCATCCTGGCCGTAGGAGATGGCGTCGCTTCCGCAGGATGAGGCGCAGCGTCTGCAGCTTCTGCAGCGCTTGGGGTTGACTTCAGGCTGGCCGTCATTGTGCTGGGCCATTTTGCCGGCGCGGCTGCCTCCGCCCATTCCTATGTTCTTGAGAGCTCCGCCGAAGCCCGTGCTCTCGTGGCCTTTGAAGTGGGTAAGCGAAATGAATACGTCCGCATCCATTATGGTGCGGCCCACAAGGGCTGTCTTGCAGTGCTCCCCGTTGGGTACGGGAATCTCAACATCGTCCGTTCCCTTCAGGCCGTCCGCAATAATAATCTGACACCCTGTGGTAACGGAGTTGAAGCCATTGATTTCTGCGCATTCAAGATGATCAAGGGCGTTTTTTCTGCTTCCCGGATAGAGGGTGTTGCAGTCTGTAAGGAAGGGCTTACCTCCCAGTTCCTTCACAACATCAGCAACTGCCTTTGCGTAGTTGGGTCTGAGGAATGCAAGGTTCCCAAGTTCTCCGAAATGCATCTTGATTGCAGTGAATTTGCCATTGAAGTCAATGTCTGAAATCCCTGGCTTGTGCCTACGTTTGTTCGGAAATCCGTAAAGAAGACCTTTGCTTTTTCCATGTCCGTTTCCTCCGCCTGTATTCCTGATAATACTGTGCTCAGTTTCCTCTATTTTACCTTCCATATTGTTTCCTGTCTATTTCTCCATCTCCACTCCGTAACAACTTTGACAACATTTGCCTTTTACCCTGTAACAGCCGCACTTTTCCATGAGGAGCGGCTCACACTTCAGTGTGAAATACGGGAGGATGGTGCTATAATTGCCGGTAAGGAGTTCATTATGGACAGAACAAGTTATCCTACCCCTCACAACAAAGCCTCAGGCGGCGATTTTGCCCGGACCGTCCTCATGCCCGGGGATCCGCTCAGGTCCGAGTACATAGCCAGGACCTTTCTTAAAAATGCAGTACTTGTAAACAATGTACGCGGCATTCAGGGCTACACGGGAGAGTACAAAGGCAAAAGAGTATCCGTAATGGCAAGCGGAATGGGAACTCCCACTACGGCAATCTACAGCCATGAACTTTTCAACTTCTACGGAGTGGAGAATATAATCCGCGTGGGTTCCACAGGTTCCATCCGGGAGAACCTGAAACTTGGTGACATTGTTCTGGCCATGGGGGCTTCCACAGATTCTGCATACGGAAATCAGTTCAACATAGGAACCTGCAGTGCCGTTGCAAGCTATCCCCTGCTTGAGAAGGCTGTAAACATTGCAAGAAAGAACGGTGAAAACCTAACAATAGGAAACATCTATACATCTGATACTTTCTACATGCAGGATGAGTCAATCTACCGGAAGCTCAGAGCAATGATCATTCTGTGCATTGACATGGAAACTTGCGGACTGTATATAAATGCGGCAAGAGCGGGAAAACAGGCCCTCACAATGCTTACAGTGTCGGATATTCAGAAGCCAGAGAGGAATAACTAAGGCATGATCATCTGCAATAACATGGTTGCCGGCAATGTCGATAATCTGGTCACGCGGATTGATTCCTGTGAACTCCTGTTCATACAGCTTTTCCGCATGGTTTTTGAAGACCTTGCAACTTTTGTTGTGCAACAGGCGTACAACCGAAGCAATAATGAAAGTGAGCGGCATGAATGAAATAAGGGAAACCCATGACGGAATATGGGTAAAGAATCCGTAAAAATCATCCCAGCCGCCGTTATCGGGGCCCAGAATTTCAACCATAAAATAGTAGACCATTGCGTAAAGCATTACAGGAATAAGGGCATAAACAGATTCCCTGAAGGTAATTACATGGCTGTAAATGAAGAAACAAAAGGCTGCTATGGCAAGTATGGGACAAAGGCCGTGAAGAAAAAACCTTGAACCTGTAAAAATGAGCACAAAACCTTTGACGGGAGACAGAACACACAGGGAAATAAGAAATGTCAGGGCAACGGAGGTTACACCTGCAAACAGCAGGCACACCAGCCAGTTGGGAAGGTGGAACCTCTTCTTAACCATGCCGTCAACGGTATAGGGAACGGTCATTATCATTCCCAGGGCGCACAGGAGGTTGGAGTTGACGGTGAACATGCAGAACGTCCTCAGCCCCATGTGGTCAAAATTGACATCGTACAGTGTAGTCAGGTTCATGGTTACACCGATCAGAACGCAAACAAATACAACCGATGAGCTTATCATTGTGGCAAGACACCTTCTTCCGGATAATCTGTGCTCAATTCCCATGTACTTGGATTTCTTTTCTTCTCTGCCCATGCTGCACCCCTCTGCCCTTTTTTCAGACCTGATTATCTGACATTTTCTTAAAAGGTGCAACGCAGAGATATTTGACTTATGTCAAAACCACTCTATAATCATATTTGACATATGTCAGAAATGAGGACCTATGCCAAGACCCACAAGGTGCCGCAGAATAGAACGGCTGCCTCTTTACCGCAGCTTCTCACCTGATGATATAACGGCTTCAGACAGTGTACGGATGACTGTGGATGAGTTTCTTGAGTTTGTCTACCTGGCTTGTGCCTACGTTTGTTCTGAAATCCGTAAAAAAGACCTTTGCTTTTCCCACGTCCGGTTCCTCCGTCTTCAATTATATCTGCCGCCTATTTGCGCAGCTTCCTTTTTTCTGCGATATGCCAGATAGTACGTAAGATAGCCTACCAGGCTCATCATGGTTAGAACGTACAATTCTGAAATGGCGGATGCAATAACATAAGATGTTTCATCATAGATTTCATCC
>CAMZGJ010000056.1 GCA_947306375.1 uncultured Spirochaetales bacterium | reverse complement strand
TGTAGCCTATGGGCGCGTCGAACCAGACGTAGAAGACCTTGTCCTCGTAGCCGGGTTTGGGTACGGGAATACCCCATTTGAGGTCGCGTGTTATGCAGCGTTCCTTGAGGCCGTCCCTGATCCAGCTTCTTGTGACCTGGACTGCGTTCTTGGCCCAGAACCCCTCCTCGGAGGCCTTGTCTATCCAGCTCTGGAGCATGGGAAGGGCCTTGGGAAGGTCTATGTATAGATGTCTTGTGCTCTTGATTACGGGTGTGCTTCCGCAGACACCGCACTTGGGATCTATGAGTTCAGTGGGTTCAAGAAGGGTCTGGCAGGCGTCACACTGGTCACCTCTTGCTCCCGTGCTTCCGCAGTGGGGGCATGTGCCTTCAACAAACCTGTCTGCAAGAAAGCGCTGACACTTGGGACAGTACAGCTGGGTGGTCTCCTTCTCAGTAATGTAGCCGGCGGCATCCACCTCCTTGAAGATATGCTGGACAATCTCTGTCTGCTGGGGCGTTGAGGTGCGTCCGAAGTAGTCGAACGAGATGTTGAACCACTTGTATATTTCCTCATGGATGGCGTGGTAATGGTCACACAGGGCCTTGGGTGAGACACCCTCCTTGGCAGCCCTTGTCTCGGTGGCCGTTCCGTACTCGTCCGTGCCGCAGACATAGAGGGTGTCATAGCCCCTCAGACGGCAGAAACGCGCAAAAACGTCGGCGGAAAGAACCTGAAGCAGGTTTCCCAGATGCGGGATGTTGTTTACATACGGCAGTGCGCTGGTCACAAGCCTTCTTTTCTTGACTGTACTCATAGCATGCATAATAAAGTTGAGTTTGATTTTGTTCAACACTCTGCTTATATTAACAATATCCGCACTAGTGCGCAGCTGCGCGGGCGGTGCACGCCTGGGCTGCGCGATGTTTTCAGAAAGCGGAAAGGAGGTTTCAATGCCGTTTGACTTCTACAGGCCGGATAACGGACCGCAGGAGCAGCAGGCCAGATCCTACAGGCCGCGCAGACCCGTGACAATAAAGAAGAAGCATGTGGTTCTGATTGTTCTTCTGATTTTTGCCGCACTGACGGTGTTCACCTGTGCCTTCAAGGTTGACCAGAAGGAACAGGCCGTTGTGCTCAGATTCGGAGAGTACAACAGGACGCTGGGACCGGGACTTCACTTCAAGCTCCCCTACGGACTGGAGAAAAGCCTGATAGTTCCCACACAGACGGTCCAGACCATGAGCTTCGGTTACAGAACAGACACTCCGGGCAACACGCGCGGATTGTCAAGTTCTTACTCCTACAAAGGTTACGCCAATGAGTCAACCATGCTCACCGGAGACCTCAACATTGTTGAGGCCCAGTGGATTGTCCAGTACAGGATCGAGGATCCCAGAATGTGGCTGTTCAACGTCTACAACAACGAGCAGACCATTTCCGATATTTCCCGCTCTGTCATAAACCAGCTTGTCGGAGACCTGCCCATCCTGAGCGTCATGACAAGCCAGAGAACTGTCATTGAATCCGAGGCCCAGGTCAAGCTCCAGCAGGTGCTCTCCTCCTACAACATGGGAGTGAAAATCCTGACGGTCAAGCTTCAGGACGTGGTTCCTCCCGCCGGCAATGTTCAGGATGCTTTTGAAGACGTGAACAAGGCCATCCAGGACATGAACAAGCTGATCAACGAGGGCAAGGAAAGCTACAACAGCATAATCCCCGCAGCCCAGGGAGAGGCCAACAGACTCATAAAGGAAGCCGAGGGCTACGCCGCGGAGAGGGTCAATTCAGCCAAAGGCGACGTTGCACGTTTTGAGAGCGTGAGAAACGAATACGAGAAGAGCAAGGAAATAACGGGACGCAGACTCTATCTGGAGACAATGGAGCAGGTCCTTGAGAACGGAAGCGGAAAACTCACTGTTGTGGACAGCTCCGTCAAGGGACTTCTGCCTGTCTTCGGCACTGCGGGAACAAGCCCCGCAACAGGAGGCAAGTGATATGGACAAGAAGATGAAAAACACACTTATATTCCTTGCAGTACTTGTAATTGCAGTCATAATTCTCAACCCCTTCTGGATTCTCAGCGAGGGTGAGCAGGCAGTAAGAACACGTTTCGGAAAGATTGTCAGAGTGGAGACACAGCCGGGACTCAAGTTACGTGTCCCCTTCACCGACAACGTAACAGTCTACTCCACCAAGATTCTCTCCTGGGACGGTGAGCCCCAGCGCATACCCACCAAGGAGAACCAGTTCATCTTTGTGGATCCCACCAGCCGCTGGATCATAACGGACCCTGCCCTTTTCTATGAGACTGTAAACACCGTTGAAACCGCCCAGCTCAGGCTGGACGATATTCTGGACTCCACAATCCGTACGGTCATAAGCGACAACTCTCTCAACGAGGCGGTGCGCAACTCCAACAGGATAAACTCCATCAAGGTGGTTGAAGAGGTCTCAAACCTGGATAATGTTGAGGATGCGGAGCGCCTGAGGTCCCTCACCCTGACTGACTCACAGCAGGAGAACATAAACATAGGACGCGAGGGTCTTTCAAAAATAATGCTTGAGAACGCCGCCAAATACACCCAGCAGTACGGCATTACCCTCATAGACGTTATAATCCGCCAGATCCGCTATTCAGATGACCTTACGGAAAGCGTCTACCAGCGCATGATCAAGGAAAGAAACCAGATTGCCGAGGCATACCGCTCCTACGGACGCGGACAGAAAGCGGAATGGGAAGGAAAAACAGCCAGCGAGCAGAAGTCAATCCTCTCCGCAGCTTATGCTGAAAGCGAGCGCATAAAGGGTGTGGCAGATGCTGAGGCAACCCGCATCTACGCAGATGCCTACGGCCAGGACCCGCAGTTCTTCAACCTCTGGAGAACTCTTGAGTCCTACAGAAAGACTGTGGGCTCAATGGACAAGATTCTGACCACGGATATGCCCTACTTTGATGTCATGTACAGTAAGTGAAAACTGATAATTAAGGACCGCCTTGCCGGCGGTTCTTTTTTTGTGTTTGTATGCTGCTAAAGTATCATAAGTTCGGCTTAAAGCGGGCCGTCTTATGATATATGTATCATAAATTGTATGAAAATCAGGTGGATTTATAATACAAGTGATTCTTAATTCAGAGTCAAAACGGTGTTGTCAGGCGGATAAGACGGAACGCTCTGGCTCTGGGCGGTCAAATAGGTCTTTCCGTCGTTGGTGAAGCGTATAAGAATCTTGTATTGCATGTTCTCTGCAAGTTCATTCTCATCAAAATATATGCTGAACTGAAACGGAAAGCGCTGGACGTTTCTGATTCTCTGGTGTGAAAGCTCAGTCTCATCCATACCGGCACTGTTTACCATTATGAGGGAGATATCCATTGTGGACTGTTCAGTGGGGAGGTAGAAACCGGCGGCATAGTTCACTGTGCCCTTAATCATGCCTATGACGGGCTCAGAGGTCTTGGCCTGCTCAAAGACAGGATAACCGGGAATCTCCGTTGAGTCACAGCCGGAGATAAAAAGAACAATGAGAAAGGTCAGGATTGCGGACAAAAGCTTCTCAGCCGAGAGTTTCTTCATAATGCTCCCGACCAAGGGCCAGAATCCTGGAAATATGTTCGTCATTGAGTTTGTAGATTATGTTCTTGCCTTCCTTGCGCCAGCTTACAAGACGGGCAACACGGAGCAGTTTGAGGTGCTGGCTTACGGTGGACTGGGAAATGCCCAGTTCGGTTGAGATACTGTTCACGTTGGACTCACCGCAGTCCAGATAACAGAGAATCCTGAGTCTTGTGCTGTCTCCGAATACCTTGAAGAAGTCTGCTATATCGGTAATTTCCTCTTCAGGCAAGGACGTATAAGTACCCATCAAAACACCTCTTGATAAATTATATTTTCAATGAGAAACAATTATCAAGGCCAGGGCGTTACATAAACGGCAGTAATACGGAAAGTGAGCGTTCTGATATTGTTTTAATAACATAATTGTATTGTTATCATATTATTTTTATATATTTCGAATACACATTCTGAATCATATACACATGAATTGAATTGGTATATCATTCAGTCTATGGGCAGAAAGAAGGAAAAAGACGGAGCCAAGCTGTTTGATCAATACTACAGGGCCATCTATTCAGACAGATGGGAAAACCTGAAACAGTCCATGCTCAGGGAATCCCAACCTGTTCTGCTGTCTGAGGAGCTTTCAGAGCCGTACTACCTGGACAAAGCCTCAATCACTGCAGCTACGGCGCTTCCCGTCAAAGAGGGAGACAATGTGCTTGATATGTGCGCGGCTCCGGGAGGCAAAACTCTCTGCATAGCACTGAGACTTAAAGGCACCGGTTCTCTTGTTTCCAATGACAGATCACCTGCAAGAAGACAGCGCCTTAAAAGAGTTATAGAAACATGCCTTCCGGAAGAATACAGGGGCAACATTACCGTAAGCGGACATGACAGCACAAAGTGGGGTCTGTATGAGAAGGACAGATATGACTGTGTTCTTCTGGATGCTCCCTGCTCAAGTGAGCGTCATGTTCTTCAGGATGAGAGTGAGCTTGCAAAGTGGAGTGCCAACAGACCCAGGATTCTTGCCCTGACGCAGTTTGCCATGCTTGCAGCGGCTCTGGATGCTGTAAAAGTTGGCGGATATATCCTTTACAGCACATGTTCAATAAATCCTGAGGAAGACGGCAGGGTTATTGATAAGTTATTCCGAAAAAGGAATGACAGATTTGAAATAATTAAACTGGAATCTGATACAGACCCTTCTTATGAGGGATATGGAAATATAATCCTGCCTGACTCTTCAAACGGTTCTGGACCTCTGTATTACTGCCTTATCAGGAGGATAAAATGAGAGCGGAAGCAAAGGTTTCAATTGTAAAATGCCCGTCATACAGTCCGAGTAACCTGGAAAAGGCGTTTGAACAGGTCTGTACAAACGCCGGTTTTCCGGATGTGAAGGGTAAAAAGGTGCTTCTGAAGCCCAATGTGCTCTCGGATTCCAGTATTTCGGATTCAATTACTACAAATCCCGAGCTTGTAAGGCTTGCAATCAGACACTGCAAAGCAAACGGAGCCGCGGAGGTATGGGTCGGAGATTCTCCAGGAATGCAGGGAAAGGATTTCAGACCGCAGAAGTGCGGTATTTGGGATATTTGCACGGAGGAGGGTGCCTCCTGGGCAGATTTTACTGCTGATCCCGACCTTGTGACTATTGAGAGCACCGGGACAAAGATTCCCATGGCCTCTGCCGTCAGAAAGGCGGACGTGGTCATAGGTCTTTGCAAGATGAAGAACCACCAGCTCATGTATACCACTGGAGCCGTTAAGAACTTCTTCGGAACCATCCCCGGTTTACATAAGAGCCAGTGTCACATGCACTTTCCGTCAAGGGAGAAATTTGCAGAACTTCTGGTAGGAATACATGAGACAGTGAAGCCTGACTTTTCAATAATGGATGCGGTTGTTGCCATGGAAGGTCCCGGTCCTGCCAACGGCAGTCCGCGCAGCGTAGGGCTGCTTCTTGCCTCCGACAACGACTATGCTCTTGATACCGCTCAGGCTCTGATAATGGGTTATGATCCGAATGATATTCCGGTGCTTGCTCAGGCACGCAAGAAGGGCCTTGTCCCGCAGAAGATAAGCTATATGGATCTTGATGCCGGAGACTGCGTTATAAAGGACTTTGTCAGGATTCCTTACAGAAAGAGAACTCAGTTTTTCAGCAAGCTGGTTCTGCCGTTTGCCACCAGATTTCTGGAAAGGAAAAAGAGAGCCAAAGAGGCAAGGCCGGTCTTTGGCTCAGATAAATGTATATGCTGTCTCAAGTGCGTTCAGATATGTCCGGCACATGCTCTTTCATTCTCAAAAGAAGATAAAAGGATTGTGGCGGATTATTCAAAGTGTATAAGATGTTACTGTTGCCATGAGATGTGTCCTGCAGACGCAATAAAGGTGGAAAACAATTAGTAAGAAGGACTTACAAAGTGACCAGAGTACGTATAATAACAGCGCTTCTATCATTAATTCCAATAAGTGAACTCAGGGGAGCAATTCCTTATGGCTACTTGAATAACCTTAGTTTGTCAGAAGTCCTTATTATCTCCGTTTTCTTTAATTGCCTTGTTCCGGTCATAGGTTTTGCCTTCCTTTCAACACTTCATAATCTGTTTATGAAATCAGGCACATACAGAAGGGTTATAGGATCTCTGATTGAGAGGGCACGCGTCAATGTTGGCTCAAAAATCCGGAAATACGGCATACTGGGACTGGTGCTTTTTGTTGGCATTCCGCTTCCCGTAACGGGGGCATGGACAGGCACCCTGGGAGCCTGGGTTCTGGGGCTGGACAGGAAGAAAAGTTTCTTTGCAATTGTTCTGGGTGTGCTTATGGCGGCGGCCATTGTAACGGCTGTTCTGCTGACGGGTTCCGGACTTGCAACGCTCTTTACAAAAGAGGTTGCAATCTGAGCTTGGTAAGGACTCCTTACTCTTTGTGTTTCTTGTAGAATTCCTTGAGGGCAAAGCGTATTCCGCCGGCCCAGTTCAGACCCATTTCCCCGAACAGTTCTTCCATCTCCTTCTTGAAGGAAGGTTCAATTGAGAAGGTGGTGAGAATTTTTGTTTCCTTCTTTTTTGAAGAGTCAGAAGAGAAAAGTTCCCTTGCTTTTACACTGCTTGCGTCTTCAGGATTTCTTTTAAGAGCCATACCGTCATCTCCCCAATTATCACCAGATATACTTTGAAAGTAATCTTACAGATTCTGCAGTCTTCTCCTTCAGACCTCTTCCGTGTTCACGGAAAAGCTGGGGAGCCGTGTTGGCTTCCTGAGCCTTTCTGAAAACAGGATCCACAGGAACCACAACAACCTTGTAGGAACCCTCGGATGCTGCGCTGTAAATATTGCGGTGCTGCTTTATTCTGACATCAAATGAATTGATTACCACAACAGAGTGCTTTACAGAACTTCTGAGGTTCTTTTTAAGGCGTTTGAGTTCATCTATGAATATTTCAAGTCCGTCAAGACTGAAGACTTCCGGTGTTAATGGGGTTACAACTTCATCACTTGCTATTATTGCCGCCTTTTCAAGGCGTCCCAGGCCCGGAGAGAGATCAAGAACAATGTGGTCAAAGTCCTTTGAAACCTCCGATACAAGGTCCTGAAGAACATAGGGTTCTTCCGCAAGCTTGGTTTCGCTGTAGGTTTTAAGCATTCCGCCTATGCCGAATGTGGGCAAAATATAGAGATTCGGCACGCTCGGAACCGGCACAATTGCCTCTGAAACGAAGCATTTGCCCTGAATTACGTCTGCAAGCTCATATTTGGGGGTTTCCGTAAGGAACCATGAAGATGCATTTCCCTGTGGATCCACATCTATCAGGAGCGTTCTGAAACCGTCCAGAGCCGACTGGCAGGCAAAGGTGCCGGAGATTGTTGTTTTTCCTACTCCGCCTTTCTGAAGGTGGAACGAAACTGTTTTAGCCATAATTCAGGTATAAACCAGTATATACCCCCATATGTTTCAATACAATAGTTTATCAAACACAATTAATAACAATATTGTTCTTATATAATTTTTATATATTTTATCTATAATTATTAAATTGTTTAAAATAAATAAAAAAGAGTG
>CAMZGJ010000055.1 GCA_947306375.1 uncultured Spirochaetales bacterium | reverse complement strand
GCCAGATGAGCCAGTTCGGCAAGAGCCTTGCCAAGCAGTTCAATGAAAAGGACGTAAAGACCAAATTCAAGGATGTGGCGGGCCAGAAGGAAGCAAAGTATGAGCTTGAGGAGGTTGTGGACTTTCTCAAGAATCCCACTGCCTTTACTGAAATAGGTGCAAAGATACCCAGGGGAGTGCTTCTTGTAGGTCCTCCGGGAACAGGTAAGACCCTCATAGCCAAGGCAGTTGCCGGAGAGGCAGGAGTGTCTTTCTTCCATACAAGCGGATCTGACTTTGTTGAGATGTTCGTAGGTATGGGAGCCGCCCGCGTAAGAGACCTCTTTGAGCAGGGCAGAAAGCATGCCCCCTGTATACTCTTCATAGATGAAATTGATGCCGTAGGAAGAAGCCGCGGAAGCGGACTGGGCGGCGGTCATGATGAAAGAGAGCAGACCCTCAACCAGATTCTGGTGGAGATGGACGGCTTTGACACGGGAACCGGTGTAATTGTAATTGCCGCAACAAACCGTGCGGACGTTCTGGATCCGGCCCTTCTCAGACCGGGCAGGTTTGACAGACAGGTTGCAATAACACTTCCGGATATTGACGAGCGTGAGGAGATTCTCAAAATCCACGCCGCAAAGGTCAAAATGGACAAATCCGTTGACCTGAGAAAGATTGCACGCGCAACCCCCGGAGCATCCGGTGCGGACCTTGCAAACCTTGTCAATGAGGCTGCCCTCTACGCAACCCGTGACAAGAGAAAGGTTGTAGAGCTCAAGGACTTTGAGAACGCCCGTGACAAGATGGTCCTGGGAATTGCAAAGAAGAGCCATGTCATGACACCGGAGGACAAGCGCCTTACAGCCTACCATGAGGCAGGCCATGCGCTGCTGTTCTACTATCTGCCTGACATTGACCCGCTTTACAAGGTGACAATAATTCCGCACGGAAACGCCGGCGGAGTTACAATGGGCCTTCCCGAGCAGGATGTTGCCTACATGAAGAAGAGCACCCTCCTCAGCCACATAAAGATGTCCATGGGCGGCTACGTGGCCGAACAGATGATAAACGGACAGACCTCAACAGGTCCCAGTTCGGACATAAAGCAGGCCACGGAGATTGCCAGAAGAATGGTAACCGAGTGGGGAATGAGCAAGCTTGGCTTCATCTCGCTGGGAAGCGAGGGAGAACCCCTGTTCCTGGGTCGTGAGATTGCCCGCCACAAGGATTTTTCTGAAGACACTGCAAAGAAGATAGACAAGGAGATTCTGGACATTCTCTCATCCTGCATGGAAGAAACCAAAAAGATTCTCACCGAGCACAGGGATCAGCTGGACAAACTGGCCAACGAGCTCATCACACGTGAAACCATGGATGACAATGAGGTCAGGGCTCTTCTCGGTTTTGAGGCCACGGGCCCCAAGAATTCAGATCTCAGCTGAGGCACGTGACCGATGGTTGACAGAAAGAACAAGAGAAACTTCTGCATCATAGCCCACATAGACCACGGCAAAAGCACGCTTGCAGACCGCTTTATAGAGAAAGCAAGCCTCATGAACACCCGCGGTCCCGTCCAGACCCAGATTCTGGACAACATGGACATTGAGAAGGAGAGGGGAATAACCATCAAAAGCCAGGCGGTTACAATTGAGTACACCGCCTCTGACGGGGAGCTCTATGAGCTGAACCTTGTAGACACTCCGGGCCACGTGGACTTCTCCTATGAGGTATCGCGCGCAATCAGCTCATGTGAGGGCGCTCTGCTTCTCATAGATGCAACGCAGGGCGTGGAGGCCCAGACACTGGCCAACATGTACATGGCGGTGGAACACGGCCTTGAAATCATACCGGTAATCAACAAGATAGACCTTGCCAGCGCGGACATTCCCTCATGCCTCCACCAGATTGAAAATGACCTTGGACTGGACAGCTCCACTGCGGTCATGGTCAGCGCCAAGACCGGAGAAGGGGTGGACGGCCTTTATGAGGCCATAGTAAAACTCATACCCCCGCCTGTAGGCGATACCTCAAAGCCCCTCAAGGCCCTTATCTTTGACTCCCACTACGACCCGTACCGCGGAGTCATAGTTCATTTCCGCATCTTCGAAGGCTCAGTCAAAGAGGGTCAGGAGATAATGTTCATGAACAGCCGTGCCGTCTACAAGGTTGAGGAAGTGGGAATCTTCCGCCTGGATCTTGTGCGCACAAAGACCCTTGAAAGCGGAGACGTGGGCTACTTCATAGCAAGTATAAAGACAATTTCGGACATAAGGGTGGGAGACACCGTTACACTTGCTTCCAACCCCGCCGCAGAGCCCTGTGAGGGCTTCAAGGACGTAAAACCCGTTGTCTTCTCCTCAATATATCCCGTTGACACAAACGATTACGAGGAACTTCTGGATGCTATAGAGCGCCTCAAACTCAACGACGCCTCCCTTGTCTACGAGAAGGACAGCAGCGCCGCCCTGGGACAGGGTTTCAGATGCGGCTTTCTGGGTCTTCTCCACCTTGAGGTTGTACAGGAGAGAATTGAAAGGGAGTTTGACCTCTCAATAGTCTTCACAAGCCCGTCCGTGCGCTACCTCGTGCACATGAAAAACGGAGAGGAGCTTATGATAGACAACCCCCTGGACTACCCGGAGCCTGTTAAAGTTGACTATTCAGAGGAGCCCTACATAAAGGCCAGTATCATAGCCCCTGCCACCTACCTGGGCGTTATAATAAGCCTGTGCATGGAAAAGCGCGGAGTCCAGACCGGACTGACGTATATAGATGAGAAGAGGGTGGAGCTTATATATGAAATGCCTCTGAGCGAGGTTCTGTTTGAGTTCTATGACCGCCTCAAGTCCGTCTCCCGCGGCTATGCCTCATTTGATTATGAGATAATAGGTTACAGAAAGACGGATCTGGTCAGGATGGACATTCTGGTAAACGGAGAGGCCGTGGATGCACTGAGCCAGCTGGTTTTCCGTGACAATGCATACCAGCGCGGCAGACAGGTCTGTGAGCGCCTTGTGGATGAGATTCCCAGACAGCAGTTCAAAATCCCCATCCAGGCTGCCATAGGCGGAAACATAATTGCCCGTGAGACCATAAACGCTTTCCGCAAGGATGTTACGGCAAAGTGTTACGGCGGAGACATAACCAGAAAGAGAAAGCTTCTTGAAAAACAGAAGGAAGGAAAGAAGCGCATGAAGCTGGTAGGAAACGTGGAAATACCCCAGAGGGCCTTCCTTGCCGTTCTGAAGACGAACAACGAGGAACGTTCCTGACGGGAAATTGAAAGGGAGGAGTCAGAAATGGAAGTCAAGACAATCGGAGTAACCGGCGGAAGCGGAAGCGGGAAATCCACCATTGTCAGAAAGATATCCGAGGCCTGCAAGGACTTTGTCTTCATTGCGCAGGACAACTACTACAGGAGCGCGGCCTTTGTGAACAACTCCAACATCACGGCCGTCAACTTTGACCATCCCGATGCCTTTGACACGGAGCTGCTCCGTGCCAACCTCAGGGATCTCAAGGCCGGAAAGGCCGTTGACATTCCCCAGTATGACTTTGTTCATCACTGCCGCAAACCCGAGACACTTCACATAGAACCGGCACCCCTGGTTCTGGTTGAAGGCCTTATGGTTCTCTATGACCCTGAAATCAGATCCCTCATGGACTTGAAGATCTACGTTGACACACCGGATGACATAAGGTTCATCAGGCGCCTCCAGCGCGATATCTCCGAGCGCGGAAGAACGGTTGAAAGTGTCATCAAGCAGTATCTGGACGTTGTGCGTCCCGGCTACTACAACTTCATTGCACCAACACGTGAGTTTGCAGATCTGATAGTTCCGGAAGGCGGTTACAACCAGAAGGCTCTTGAGGTTCTTATCTCATTTGTAAAGTCTTTGTCGTAAATAAATCATTTAATCTTCTTTGCTCTCAGTTCACGGTACTGCCGTCTGATCAGGGCAAAGCTGAATTCAGAAGGCACCGGGTCGTCTTTGCACATGAAGCGCCTGTTGCATCTGAAGATTCTGGCAAATCCCAGGCAACTGCCTTTGAAGATGCCGTGTTTTTCAACGGCCTGGATGAAGTATGCGGAACAGCTGGGATTGTAGCGGCAGGATGAGGGAAGGCCCGGGGAAATGAACTTCCTGTAAAAATAAACGGGGAGAAGAAATGCCTTTCTCAGAAACTTTGCCGACATGCTGTAACCATAACCCCGGCGGCCGTGAATTTCAACTCCCTGATATTTCGATTATTTTTCAGTCAGGGTTTGACTTAAAACCGGCATTCGGTTAATATTTGCAGAGTTGGATTGAAAGATAACTTTTCGGAGGAATATAAAAATGGCTGTATCAAAGAACGCACGCCGTGAAGGTGAGAAAGTTCTGACAAGCCGCTGGGGCGGTCAGATCAAGACAAAGTCGGTTTTTGAAAACGGTAAGCTCCATCATTTGGCTTATTGCACAAAGACAGGAAATACTGCCCGCAAACCCAAAGACCTCATGTGATTGCGGCAAAACCGCACAGCAGGCTGCAGCTTAAGGTTGCAGCCTTTTTTTGTGTTTTGCTCTTTGAGCGCGCGCGTATGTGTGGTAGTATTAAAAACGGAGATTTTTGTAACAAAACAACAGGATTGTTGTTTCAACTATATGAATAGAACAATCCTTTCAAGGAGGAACAAGAAGTGAAAAGGTTATCAAAAGTTTTGTTTGTAGTCCTTTTGGCAACATTCGTACTCGTAGGCTGTAAAACAGCCGAAAAGACACCCGTTCCAGTGGAACCCGGATATAAGGTATCGGTTCTCGGATATGAGACCAGAATTGAGCAGACGGCATCTGATGAGCTTGTTGTCAGATATCCGGATGTCTTCACCGTTGAGGACATTGTAGGCTTTGCAACGTTTCTTGCAGAACAGTATCCGCTTTATCTGAATGACACAACGGCATCAATTGATGAGACTGCCCACTCAATGACGGTCAAGTTCCCGTATGAGTTCACAGATGAAGAGCTTGCCGCTCTTGTTCCTGAATTTGAAAAGGCCCTTACTGCATATACAAACCTGATGGTCCAGAAGCAGGCCGAGGCCAAGGCTGCAGCTCAGAGAGCAGCTGAGGAACAGAAGGCAATTGATGAGCTTCTCAAAGCCGCGGAAGAGCGCAGCTATTCAACTGAAATCATAACTGCAGACTTCAAGCTCAAGGTTGACAGACTTGCATCTGACACTGTCCTTGTAACATATCCCGCAGTCTTCTCTGATGAGGAAGTAAAGGCAGTTGCATCTTATGCAGTGGAAGCCTTCGGCGCAGCACTGGACGGTTCCGAGATGGTACTTCTCGGAGGCGGACAGGTTATGATCAAACTTGCCTATGACTTCACAAATGAGGAAATTGAACAGGTGGCTCCCGCCGTCGGTCAGGGAATTGATGAATTTGTGAAGATGTATGTTGCAAAGCTTGCCCAGGATGAGAAGGCAGCTGAGGAAGCCAGAGTAAAGGCAGCTGCAGCAGCTGAGGCTGCAAAGGCAGCAGCAGAGGCAGCCAAGGCAGCAGAGGCAGCCAAGGCAGCGGAAGCCGCAAAGGAAGCAGCAGCCAAGGCAGCAGCCGAGAAGGCGGCCCAGGAAGCAGCAGCCAAGGCAGCAGAAGCCCAGGCAGCCGCACAGGCAGCTCAGAAGGCTCCCAAGAAGTCCGGTGTAGGAACAGTAATTCTTATCATCGTCATTGTTCTTCTTGCAGCAGCCTGCGCCTATTACTTCCTTATTTTCCGCAAAAAGGGAACAAAGTAATAAACAATGACTTTACGGGCCATGTCGCTGAGGCATGGCCCTTTCTTTAAATCAAAGGAGATATACTCAATGAAAAGAACAACAAAGGTGGTTTTACTTATTCTTGCAGCCTGTTCGGTTCTTGCCGGATGTGCAATTACAGAGCCCGTAGACAGCGGAGCAGTCATAGTTCCCGTTGTTCCCGTCATACCCGCAGAGGAAACTGTTCCTGCTCCTGCACCCGAACAGAAGCTTGAAACAAACGGACTGGAGGCAGCATACAAAATTGAGGCAAGAGGCCTTGATTACTATGTATTCATCCTTTCTCCCACCCAGGTGGCACTCAAGTACCCGGACGGTATCAGGTTTGAAGATATCAATTCGGCAGCACCGGCTTTTTCTGCAAAGTACTCAGACCTTGTAAGGGATGCCGTTCTTGCAGTTGATGAGCAGAATCAGATGGCTGTTCTTACATTCCCCGCAGCACTTAATGAGACAACACTGAAAGATCTTGAAAAAGACCTCAGGGAGTTCATTCCCTCATATGTGGATTCATATCTTGCAAATGCACCCGCAGCTGAGCCGGTTGAAATAAAGGTTCCTGAGAGCAAGGCTGTTCCGCAGCCTGTTAAGACTGAAGTTCCTGCAATTACACCTGCTTCCGCAGCAACTCCTGCAGAAGCTCCCGCAGCAGCTCCCGCAGCAAGCACAAGCACACAGGCTTCTGCCCCCGCTGCCGCTGCAGCTCCTGCAGCAGCAACTGCACCTGCAGCAACGGCTCCGGCAAAGTCGAATGCCGGTACAATCATCCTTGTTGTGGTGCTTGTAATCATTGCAGCTTCCTGTATTGTCTACTTCATCAACCGCAGGAAACAGAAATAAAAACCTGTTTTCAGGTGTTTTACGGGGCCGTGACTGACGTTGCGGCTCCGTTGTTTTTGTAACCGGACGGGCATTTGTTTGTTATACTTTCGGTACTACCCAAAGGGAGATAATAATATGGTTAGAAAGCTCATTCTTGTTGCCGTGCTTGTTCTGACACTTGTCGGATGCGGAACTATGGAGAACTCTGCGGCTAAAACACCCTCGGTTCCTCTGCCGGATAATCTGCAGGGCTCAACAGTCTCTTCTGAAGACGGTTCTGCTCCCATTACCCTCAATGTCATGGAATATGAGGCAACTATTGAGAGAAAGAGTGAGAAATCTGTAATTATTCACTATCCTTCAGTGGTTTACCCCGGAGACATTATCACGTTTGCCTCTTACATGATGGAAAAGTACCCCTCATACTTTGAGGGTTCCTCTCTTGTTCTTATGGGAGACAACACTGCCTATCTTGAGCTGGATTTCCCGTTTACTGATGAAGAGGTAAGACAGTACCTTCCCACCCTGTCTTCAGAGATAGATGCCTTTGTGCCCGTGTACCTTGCATCCCTTGAGGAAGTGGGCGCACCCGTAAGGCTCTCAGAGAAGGCCATTGCCGAGGCAGCTGCCCAGCAGGCAGAGGCAGAGAAGGCGGAAAGCACAACGGAGATTCCGGCTGCAGTCTCAACCGTAAATACAGAGACACCCTCTGTTACCGTATCTGAACCCGTTCCCGCACCTGAGCCCGTACAGGTTCCCCTGACCACAGTTCAGTCCGCACCTGTTTCCGAAAAGGCCGTTGAGATTACGGCGGTTGCAGAGGCAGAAGCAAAAGCTGCCCGCACCGGTGCCGGTCCCATTATTCTCATAGCTGTAATTGTTATTCTTGCCGCAAGCTGTATCTGCTATTATCTCGTTACAAAAAAGAAGAAAAACTGATTGACTAAAGCGCAGGAATAAAGTAAATTCATCTTTGTTCAAACGAACATTCCCTTGTAGCTCAGTCGGTAGAGCGGGTGGCTGTTAACCACTAGG
>CAMZGJ010000054.1 GCA_947306375.1 uncultured Spirochaetales bacterium | reverse complement strand
TAAATTCATCAAACAGCGGAAGTGTAAAGCTCAGATAGCCATGGGTGTCTCCGTTAACCAATCCCTTTCTAATCAGCCTCATCCTGTACGGGTTGAATTGATTTGTCTCATATCCAATGATTTCTCTGATTTCAGCAATACTTTTAGATTCGGATTTCTGAATGGCAACCAGAACTTTCTTGTCAGTGGAAGACAGCTCTGTCCAGATTTTCTCATATACATATTCTTCAAGATACTGTCTGTATTCAGGAAGAACAACGTCCATCTTGCCTTTGTTGTTGAAATAAAGGAATCCGAGAACCTGGAAAGCAAAGGAATAACCCATTGTAAGATTTGCGAGCTTTCTTGCCTCTTCAATACTAACTTTAAGGTTTTTGCAGTAGTTGTCTGCAATAGAGTTGATATTCAATGGATTCAATTCTATTTTGGGTGCCCTGTATAAAAACGTTAAAGATTTTTCGTTTTGAAGTTCATATACATTGTCATAAAGCCCGGTTGCAAGCAAGAACACGGGAAGATCCTGACGGAGAAAAATCTGAAATGCATGAATGAATTCTCTTGTGTTCTTGTTGTTTGATATCTCATCAATTGCAATAAGGATTTTCTTGTTGTGATTCTTGAGGCTCTCAAGCATTTTGGTTAATGCATATTCTATATCGGTAACAGGTGTGGTTCCGCTTATCTCAACACCGAATCCTAAAACGGAAAGGTTAATGTGAGCGTTCCTGAAGATTCCGGCCAGAGAAGGTCTGCTGCTCATTTTTGCTGCCAGACCCTCAAGAAGATTTCTTTCTGGGTTCAGTTCAAGAGCAATCCAGTCCGGGTGTTTTGACAGTTTCTGTGTAATCTCAGTCATAAAGACTGTCTTTCCACAACCTCTGACACCTGTAATGATACAGGCCTGTCTGGAAGGGTTTTTTTCAAGAAATGAATTAAGAATTTCATCTCTCTGTTTTACTCTTTCAATCATCTGTTCCGGTATTTTTCCGAATGTCAAAGCGTATGGATTCACAGGTACTCCTTTTTACTGTTCTTTACTGTTTTAAAAAACTTTTACTGTTCTTTACTGTTCTATAATTATTTTACTGTTCTTTACTGTTTTTGCAATCCCTGTTCGTGGTCTCTTGAACAAGTTTTTTTAATCAATACAATTAGTACTGTTGCTATGAATATCCTTACAAAGAAGATATGGCTTGTATCCATACCCATTATCATCCAGAACCTCATTGACAGTGCAGTTAACTCTGCAGATGTGTTCATGACAGGCTATCTGGGACAGGCATCCTTGTCTGCCCTGTCTCTGGCCTCCCAGTTCAGCACAATTGCATTCATGTTCTTCATTGGGATAAACAGTGCCGTTACAATGATGTGCGCACAGTACTGGGGAAAAGGGGATACTGCAACAATAGAGAAGGTTGAGGGCATTGCCTACAGGGCCTCTGTTTCCTTTGCCCTTGTTCTCATGTTTTCATGTCTGCTCATTCCTCAGCACATGATGAGAATCTATACTCCGGATCCTGAGCTCATTGCTCTGGGCAGTTCTTATCTCAGAGCTGTCTCCGTAGGTTTCCTGTTCTGGGGACTTTCCACTGTCTACCTTGCAACCCTGAGGAGTATGGAAAGGGTAACAATCAGCACAATTACTGAGTCTGTCTCCCTGTTATTGAATGTTGTGCTCAATGCCTGCTTCATCTTCGGGCTTCTGGGTTTCCCCAGACTTGGCATTATGGGAGTGGGACTTGCCACGGCCATTTCCAGGTTTGCAGGTCTGTTGATCTGTGTTGTGGTCTCCTTGAGAAGTCCGGATGTGCACATGAGCTTTAATTATGTGTTCAGGCCTGCAAAACTTCTTACAAGAGATTACTTCTCAATGGCAGTACCGGCAATCGGAAACGAGGTGGGCTGGGCCATAGGATTTTCCATGTACAGCGTGGTATTCGGATACCTGGGAAGTGATGTTGTTGCGGCAAACTCCCTTGTATCCGTAATCAGAAACCTAAGTGCATCCTTCTGCTGGGGCATAGGAGCGGCAAGCGGAATAATTGTAGGTCAGTTCCTGGGAGCAGGCCGCATAGAGGAGGGCAGAAACGCTGCAAAGCGCATGCTCAGGCTTGCAACCCTTACCGGAGCAGGCGGCGGACTTGTCATATTTTTAATGACCCCGTTTGTAATGTCCCTGGCCAACATAAGCGAGCAGTCAATGGATTATCTGAACTTCATGCTGAAGGTCAACTCCGTTTACATAATTGGAACTGCTGTCAACGCAACACTTATTTCGGGTATCCTGCGCTCCGGAGGAGATGCCAGGTGGGGCTTCAGGTGTGACATGATAGGGATGTGGCTCTACGGAGTGCCTCTTGCATTCCTCTCAGCCTTTGTATTGCGCCTCCCGGTCAAGGTTGTCTATTTACTTATGTGCACGGATGAGTTTGTAAAGTGGCCCTTTGTGCTCAGGCGCTTTTCCTCCGGCAAGTGGGCCAGAAACATTACCAGAGAAACCATGTAATACCTGCGAACCCGGTTAAAGTCCACTTTTAAAGTACACTTTTTTGTATACTTTAAATGTACTTTAAGTGTACTTATGAAACCCTTCGTTTATATCCGGCATCTTTCTTTAACAGTTGTCTACAATGCTCCCTTATGTGTATGATTAGGATACTATGGGACGGATAATCACAGCAATCGGGGAAGTACTTACAGATCTTACCCAGACCAGTATTGATAATAACGGGATAGCGCACTTTGCCGCAAATCCCGGCGGAGCTCCTGCAAACGTGGCCGTGGCAGCCTCAAGGCTGGGACACGAGACAGCCTTTGTGGGGTGTGTTGGAAAAGATACGTTCGGAAGACTGCTCAAACAGACACTTTGGGATAACAATGTTGACATAAGCGGACTTCAGGAGACTGACGGCGCCTCAACCACAATGGCCGTTGTCACGGTTTCAGAGACAGGAGAGAGAGCTTTCTCCTTCTGCAGAAAGCCGGGTGCGGACACACAGATAGATACCCGCAGTGCCATTGAGGCAGTCAGAGGCACATACATGCTCCACTTCGGAAGCGTGAGCCTTACTGACCCCGGGTGCAGAAAGACAATTGAAAAAGTGGTCAGGACCGCAAAGAGAAACGGAGCCGTAATCACTTATGATCCCAACTACAGGGCTTCCCTGTGGGAGAGTGAGGATCAGGCCCGCAAGGTCATGAGAAGCGTTCTCAGGTACTGTGACATAGTAAAAATCAGTGACGAGGAAACACTGCTCATGACGGGAGAACAGGAGCCGGAGAAGGCCGCCCGGGTGCTGCTTGAAGCAGGCGTGAAGCTTGTTGTGGTGACACTTGGAGCAAAGGGTGCCTTCTACTGCACAAAAGATGCGCAGGGCACGGTGCCGGGATTCAAGGTCAGGGTTGCAGATACAAACGGCGCCGGAGATACATTCTTCGGGGCGCTTATTGGGGAAATTGCCGCAAACGGCGGCTTGGAGAATATTACAGGGGAGAAGCTTGAAATGTACGTGAGGTTTGCAAACAAGGCGGCCTCCCTTACCGCAAGCCGTCCCGGAGCAATACCCGCCATGCCCTACAGGCGTGAGGTTGAAGGTGCACAGGAGTGAGTATGACAGACCGCAGCAATTGGGATAACGAGTTTGAAGTAAGATTCAGGGCACACGAGGAAGAGCTTAAATGGCTGTACTCTGACCTGTACCGCAACGATTCTCAGGCATACGACTACTTTGTCTCCATGCTCTACAGACTCTATGAGGAAAGGCCCGAGAACCTGAAGCTCATGGACAGAGCGCGTGAGGAGTACCCGGACTGGTACAAGGGGAACACCCTGGTGGGCATGCTCATGTACGTAAACGCCTTTGCCGGAAATCTTAAGGGAGTGAAGGACAAGCTTGACTACATTGAGGACTGCGGAGTGAACTACCTGCACCTCATGCCCCTTCTTGAAAGTCCCAAAGACAGAAGTGACGGCGGCTATGCAGTGAGCAACTTCCGCAAGGTTCAGAGTGAGCTTGGCACAATGACAGACCTCAGAAACCTTGCAAACGCCTGCCACAAGCGCGGAATCTCCGTGTGTCTGGACTTTGTAATGAACCACACAAGTGAGGACCACGAGTGGGCAAAAAGAGCCAGGGCAGGGGAGAAGGAGTACCAGGACCGCTATTTCTTCTATGACAACTGGGACATACCCTCACAGTTTGAGCGTACCGTACCCCAGGTCTTCCCCGTAACCGCCCCCGGAAACTTCTCCTGGTGTGATGAAGCCAAAAAGGTGGTAATGACCACCTTCTATCCCTACCAGTGGGACCTTAACTACAAGAACCCCGTTGTATTCAACGACATGATGGACAACGTGCTCAACCTGTGCAACCACGGCGTGGACATAATCCGCCTGGATGCCGTTCCCTACATCTGGAAGGAACTTGGCACTGACTGCCGCAACCTGCCCCAGGTGCACAGCCTGGTCCGCATAATGAGAATGGTCTGCGAGATTGTCTGTCCCGGAACACTGCTTCTGGGAGAGGTTGTCATGGAGCCCAGCAAGGTTGTGCCCTACTTCGGAAGCGTGGAAAAGCCGGAGTGCCACCTGCTGTACAACGTAACAACCATGGCCTCCATCTGGCATACGGTTGCAACACGGGACGTCAGGCTTCTTGAGCATCAGCTTGAGCAGGTTTTCAGCCTCCCGGGCCAGTACACCTTCCTCAACTACCTCAGATGCCATGATGACATAGGCTGGGGCCTGGACTACCCCTTCCTCAGACAGTACGGCCAGTATGAGGTTCCCCACAAAAAGTTCCTCAATGACTACCTGACAGGCAACTTTGAGGGCAGCTGGGCACGCGGAGAGCTGTACAACAACGACCCGCGCCTTGGGGACGCAAGACTCTGCGGAACCACTGCCTCACTGTGCGGAATAGAAGCCGCCCTGGATGCCGGCAATGCCGATGCCCTTGAGAAGGCAATAAACATGGACGTGATGCTTCACGCATTCATGTTCACCCTGAGCGGCGTTCCTGTCCTCTACAGCGGCGATGAAATTGCCCAAGAGAACGATTACTCCTACCACAATGACCCCATAAAGGCACCTGACAGCAGATACCTCCACAGAGGCAGCCTCAACTGGGAGAACGCCGCAAAGCGCACAAAGAAGGGAACCATTGAGAACAGAGTCTTCAAGGCCATAAAGAAGCTTGAGACACTGCACTGTGAGAACAGGGCGTTTGACTCCGAGGCAGACACGTGGCTCATCCACACCGGAAACACAAGTGTTCTGGGCATAGGAAGATACTACAAGGGCCAGAAGATGGTCGGTTTCTTCAACTTCTCGGACAGAGAACAGTCAGTCTGGTTCTTTGAGTTCGGCACATTCAAAGACCTTGTTACCGGAAAACTCCACAAGGACGTTTACGCCGATCTCATGCCCAACAGCTTCAGATGGTTCATAGCGGAGGTCTGACATGAACAGAAAGCTCATTTTCCTTGATATAGACGGAACATTCACGGAGGCGGGAAGCAACGTACCTCCCGCAAGTGCACTTGAGGCAGTAAAGCGCGCCCGTGCAAACGGCCATAAGGTTCTTCTGTGCACGGGAAGAAACCCCGCCATGCTTGCCCCGGTTCTTGCCTACGGCTTTGACGGTGCAGTAGCCTGCGGAGGCGGTCATGTCTTTGTGGACGGAGAAGTATTGTTCGACTGCCCCATGACTGAGGAGCAGAGGGTAACCGGAATGAAACTTCTGGGAGAGCAGGGCGTATTCCGCACAATAGAGGCAAGGGACGTGACCTACGGAGACGAGGATCTTGCAGACTTCCTTGCAAGCGCAGGGGAGGGCAACAGTGAGCTTATCCGCTGGAGAAAAGCCCTTGCCGAGCAGCTCAACATCCGCCCCATGAAGGAGTATGACGGAAGGCCAATCTATAAGATAGTCTTTATGTGCAGGACAACGGACCAGCTTGAGCCTGCCCGCAAGGCCATGGAGAAGGACTTCAACTTTGTTGTCCAGGATGTTGCGGCGCACAACTGCCTCAACGGCGAGCTTATCAACCGCAAGTTTGACAAGGGCCGCGGAGTGAGAATTGTTGCAGAGCATTTCAACATTCCCATAGAGGACACCGTGGGTTTCGGGGACAGCATGAATGACCTTGAGATGATTGAGACGGTGGGCATGAGCGTCTGCATGGACAACGGAAGCCCGCTGCTCAAGGCAAAGAGCAAAATGGTCTGTCCGGCGGTAACAGAGGACGGACTGTACAAGGCCTTTGAACAGCTTGGCCTTATCTGATTGAAACATATAAAATAATTAAATAACAGGTGCCCTTCACGGGTACCTTTTTTCACCTGCGTTTATTAAAAATTTTTATTTACTTCCCTCTATGCGCAAAGTATCATTTAAAACAGACATTTTTTATTGATTTCCCCCAATACCGGGAAATAATCAGGAGGAATTATTGTATGGCTCTCGACTACAGGAAATGTGCCGAGGAAATTTCCGCACATATCGGCGGAGGTTCTAACGTAATCAGCGCAGCGCATTGTGCAACAAGACTGCGCCTTGTCATTGCTGACAACAGCAAGATTGACAAGAAGGCCCTTGAGAACGTAGAAGGCGTCAAGGGTATGTTCGAATCCAACGGTCAGCTTCAGCTGATCATCGGAACAGGAACAGTAAACAAGGTTTATGATGAGTTCCTGGCTGTCACAGGCGTTTCAGCTGCCACAAAGGACGATGTCAAGAAGGCCGCTGCTTCCCAGATGCCTCTGTGGAAGAGAATTCTCAAAACCCCCGGTGACATTTTTGTTCCCATCCTTCCGGCAATTGTGGCATCCGGTCTTATGATGGGTCTTGTCGAAGCTCTCGCAAAAGCAATTCCGGCATTTGCGGCCTCCGGCTGGTTTGGCTTCCTTGATCTGGTTGCCAACACTGCTTTTGCACTTCTGCCCGTTCTGGTTGCAGTATCTGCAGCCCGTGTATTCGGCGGAAACCTCTTCCTCGGTGCCGTCATTGGTCTTATGATGGTTCACCCGGGCCTCATGAACGCATGGACCGTAACACCCACCAACCAGCCTGCAGTATGGGATCTGGGTATTCTGAAGATTTCCCAGGTAGGTTACCAGGGCCACGTAATTCCCGTTATCCTTGCCGTTCTTCTTATGTGTAAGATTGAGAAGTGGCTCCACAAGGTTGTTCCCGAGATGATTGACCTGTTCGTCACACCTCTGTGCACGGTTCTTGCAACTGCATTTGCAACATTTGTTGTCATAGGCCCCATCTTCTCAGTTCTTGAGAACTGGGTACTTGCAGGCGCAACATGGCTGGTAACATCAACAGGCGGTATTGGAGCCCTTATCATGGGTGCCATTTATCCGTTCACCGTCGTCATGGGTCTGCACCACATGTACAACGTTATTGAGGCAGGTATGCTCTCATCCGCAACACTGGGAATCAACATCTGGATGCCCATTGCAACGGCAGCAAACTTTGCTCAGTTCGGAGCCTGTCTTGCAGTTGCAGTCAAGTGCCGCAATGCAAAGCTCAAGTCAGTTGCACTGCCCAGCTCACTCTCAGCTTCTCTGGGAATTACCGAGCCGGCAATCTTCGGTGTCAACTTCCGCTTCATGAAACCCTTCATCGCAGGTG
>CAMZGJ010000053.1 GCA_947306375.1 uncultured Spirochaetales bacterium | reverse complement strand
GGAACTGTCCATACCGTGGTCAAGACAGAAGGCATGGACCTTCTCGGCCATGTTAACCGTTTCCTCTATGGTCCGTATGTCACACTCCAGTCTGTCTTTTTCAGGAATATCTATAAAGCCCTGCCTGAGAAACAGAAACTCATCCTTTGTGCGGGGTATGTGCCTCCAGTAGATACAGCAGTAGACCAGGGCAAAAACCAGGTTAAGTACAAAACCCGCCGGATAGGCAAACCACAGCCCCGTGGTTCCGAACAGAAATGTGAGAACCACGGCGGGGATATTTACGGACAGCAGACCGTCAAACAGGGAGGCTGCGGAACTGTATACCTTGTGCTCTTTTGCCTGAAGATATCCGTTGATAGTGAACACAAACAGCAGAACCGGAATGAAACAGGGAACAATTATGAAAATACGCCTTGCGTAGGCATAGGCCAGGGTCCCCCTGTCAAAGAAAAGACCGGGGAAAAACGCCGTTACGGCAAGAGAGACGCAGACTGCGGCAAAACTCAGAGGGAAGGCTTTCTTCACAACAGTATCCAGAAGACTGTGAAGAGCGTTCCTGTCCCTTTCTCCAAGGCTCACGCTTGCCATGTTCCTGACCACGTTTCCGCAGCCCAGACTGTAGCAGATTACAATGTTGGCAGACATGAGGTAGGAGGACATGGCGGAAAGCGCACTCTCCCCTCCGCATCTCAAAGCCACACGGAAGACAACAAGGTTCTGTACGGCAAGAGTGAAGTACAGAAGGGCTCCGGGCAGACCTACGGTCAGCATTTCCCAGAGATATCTGAACTTAATGCTCCTGAAGCTGAAACCAAGCTGGGATTCCTTTGTCAGATAATAGGAGCCCAGAATGAACAGATACAGCCAGTTTGCAGCAGATGTTGCGTATGCCAGACCCGGAATACCAAGCTTCAGTATTCCCACAAACAGGTAGGCAAGCCCCACATTTGAAACAAGCATTACAAGCGAGGCAACATAGGTGAGCCTGCTTTTTCTCTCAAGCTGAAGGAATGATACAAGCTGGTAGGAGAGCATGAAGGGTATGATTCCTATTGCCATGCCTCTTATGTAGGCGGCAAGAAGGGAAACAAGATTGTCCACAGCACCGAAGGCCACTGCAAGAACAGGGGCAAGGCTGAGGCTTGCAAGCGTTATGACAGAGCCGAATACGGCAACCACAAAAAGGTTGAGGGAAAACAGGCTCTTTGTCTTTTCCAGATTCCCCTCTCCCATTGAGCGGCCGCACATAACTGCGCTTCCGGCAAGAAAGATTGTTCCCACCGCTTCAATAATGCGGTTCATTACGGCGTACAGTCCCACTGCGCCCACGGCGCTTTCCTCTATGAACTTTCCGGCAATTATGCCGTTTGCAATTGAGATTACCGAGGCAATTGCCGGAATGAGCATCTGGGCCGGAAGCAGTCTGAAGAACTGTGAGCTTATTATTCCTGAGTGTTTGTCTGTCATTTCTGTGTTATTCTACAACACATCCGCCTGAATATGCCATATAACCGTAAAAATCCCCGGAGTCAATGGCTCCGCTCAAAGGGTATCTGAAAGGTATTTCTTCCTGTTTGCAAGTCCCAGAACAAGGGAGAGAAGCGGGAACAACGCGTAAATAATAAACAGGCTTCTGTATCCCATGCTGTCCACAATGAACCCGCCGGCAAGGCTTCCCAGCATGACCGGAAGGTTTATTGCCACGCAGTGGTAGAAGGACATGGCAACAGAGTAATGCTTTCTGGGCACGTTGTTGTGTATCCAGTGGATTGTTGCAATGTGGCAGCCTCCGAAGACAAGACCGTGCAGAAGCTGGGCACAGGCAAAGACATAGACGTTCTTTGTAAGTGAATAAGAAACAAGTCTGACTGCAAGGGCAAGGCTTGAAAACAGCAGGAGACTGTAATCCCTGACATGCTTTTTCTCCAGCAGCCTGTCTCCGGCAATCAGAACGGCAAACTCCGCAAGTGCACCCAGGGCTATGAAGGCGGTAAACCACCTGCCCAGTCCCATCTCCTCAGTCATGTAGCCCATGAGCATCTTGTCAATGACGGCCATTGAGACCTTGGAAATTCCTATGATAAGCATGAGAAGATAGAACCTTGAGTCAAACCAGGAGACTCTGAATACTCCCTCTGACTCGTCGGTGCGGTCAATTTTGTGGACATCGCGCCCGGCATCGGGCGTGGCGGCGGCAAAGACCATGAAAAGCGCCGTAAAGAGCGCGATGTTCAACATTATCTGGTTGTTGTTGCCTTCCGAGGGCCATGCAAGCACGGAAAAGAGAAACATTATCAGGACGTAGCCGGCTGTTCCGGTTGCGCGTATTTTCCCATAGAGATTCCTTCCGGTCAGCGAGCAGTACTTGTTTATTATTCCGTCCGAAAGAGGATTGAGGCTCCAGATGAAGATACAGGAGATAACGTAGCTTACCATTGTCAGGGCCTTTGAACCGGAAAGAACAAAGGGAATGTGGAACACAAGGCTTAGGATTGAGCATAAAAGAAGCGCTCTTTTCTCGGTTCCCCTTCTCTCTGCCAATGCCGTTATGACCATGGGACCCAGGATTGTTGTTATCTGTCCCAACGCAATAAGCACCCCTATCAGGGAAAAAGACCAGCCCTTGTTCCTCAGTAAGATCTGGGTATAGTTGGCAACACTTCCGTTGAGAGGCTGAAGGAAAAACTGCATTAAAAACAGCTGTATCATAACGGATTGGACAATAATTCAATAAGAGGAAAAAAGCAAGAGGACCGTCGGTATCCGACGGCCCTCCCTGAAAAAAACGATATAAATGTCCCGTGTCACTTCTTTGCAATGTACTTTCTGATATCCAGTGCAACTGCAACAACAATGACAAGGCCCTGCACAACGTAGTTGTAGTACGGGTTGACGCCCAGGAACTGAAGAACAATCTTCAGAAGCTCAAAGACCAGAACACCGACCAGAACGCCGGGAACAGTTCCGATACCGCCGGTTGTGGATACGCCGCCGATTGTACATCCGGCAATGGCTTCAAGCTCATAACCCATACCCATTGAAGCGGAAGCTCCGCCGGACTTTGCAGCAAGCAGATAACCTGCAATTGCATACATTACACCGGCTATGATGTAGATTCTCAGCAGTGTGTTTTTTGTGTTTACACCTGAAACCTCGGCTGCAACCTCGTTTCCGCCAATTGCATACATATACTTACCGTGGCAGGTCTTGTTGTAGATGAACTAGAAGAGCAGTCCGAAGAATGCGGCCACAAAGAGAAGATAAGGAAGATAGAAACCGCTTACGGAACCAATTCTTCCGGTAATAAGACGTGTGTAGACACTCTGGAAGCCGCCAATGGGCTGAGCATCTGTGAATACAAGACAGATACCGTAAACAATTGTCTGTGTTCCCAGTGTTGTAATGAACGGGGGAACCTTGAGGCGTGAGATGATAAGACCGTTGATACATCCAATCAGAGCACCTATGGCAAGAACAATCAGGAACACCACCCACATGTTCATCTCGGGAATGCTCTTGAAGAGACGGCCCGTATAATCACCTCTCTGAATCAGAACACCTGCAACACAGGCTGCCAAACCTACCTGACGTCCTGCTGAAAGGTCTGTTCCCTTTGTAATCAGACATCCGGAAACACCCAGTGCAATAAGGAATCTGATGGCGGTGTTGCTTACCAGGTTTCCGAGGTTGCCCCATGAAAAGAAGTTCGGAACCGTGAAACCGACCACAAAACTCACCGCAACCAGAAGAACTACAATCGGGTTGGATTTTGCCGTTGCCAGGAAACGGCTGAAAAAGCTTTTATTATCTGTTTTTGCTGCTGTCATAAAGCAATACTCCTCACTTAATCAAACTGTGTTGCAAGGGCCATAACCTTTTCCTGTGTGGCCTCACTGCCGTCAATGAATCCTGTACACTTTCCGTCGCACATAACCATGATTCTGTCAGACATTCCCAGAAGCTCTCCCATTTCGGAAGTAATCATGAGAATGCTCTTGCCCTGTTTTGCAAGTTCGGCAATTATGCAGTAGATTTCGTACTTGGCTCCTACATCTATTCCTCTTGTGGGTTCATCAAGAATCAGGACATCGGGGTCGTTTGCAAGCCACCTTCCTATAATTACCTTCTGCTGGTTTCCTCCCGAGAGACTCTGGATTGCAGTTTTGCTGGAAGGCGTCTTGATGTTCATCTTCTTGACGTTCTCCTGAACCAGATTCTCAACCTTTTTGGAGTTGATGCTGATTTTGTAATCCAGATACTTCTTCAGGGATGAAATGGAAATGTTGTCCGCCACGGACAGAACTCCCATAATACCTGAGGTTCTGCGGCTTTCAGTAAGCAGCGCAACTCCGTGGTCTATGGCATCCTTGGGTCTGTTGACCTTCAGTTCCTTTCCGTGAAGCAGGATTTTTCCGGCTTTATGACTTCTGATACCGAAAAGACCTTCCATCAGTTCGGTTCTCTGGGCTCCGACAAGACCTCCTATTCCCAGAATCTCGCCCTTGCGGACGTTGAAGGAGACATGACGGAAACTCTTTGGATTTATGGACGTGAAGTCCTTGACCTCAAACACAACTTCTCCGGGAACATTCTCCCTCTTGGGGTAGAGGTTCTTGAGTTCACGACCTACCATCTTTGTGATTATGGATGATGTTGTCAGCTCTTTTGCTTCCCATGTGCCAATGTACTGACCGTCTCTCATGATTGTGACCTCATCACTGATTCTGAGAATCTCATCCATCTTGTGGGATATATAAACAATGGCAACGCCGTCATTCTTAAGATCCTCTATTATGTTGAACAGAGACTCCACCTCGTTCTGTGTCAGAGAAGAGGTGGGCTCGTCAAGGATCAGGACCCGGCAGTTTGCGGAAACAGCTTTTGCAATTTCAACAAGCTGCATCTGGGAGATGCTGAGCGTGCCTTCCATTTGTCTGGGGTTGAAGCGGAGCTTTACTTTCTTAAGCAGCTTCGCAGTGTCTTCATACATTTTGTCGTGGTCCACGACGGGGATGAACCCGAACTGTTTCTTCATCGGGTAACGTCCCAGGAAGATATTCTCCCCTATTGTTCTTGCGGGAATGGGCTGAAGTTCCTGGTGAACCATTGCAATTCCCTTGGAGAGAGCTTCCATCGGGTCCTTTATTGTAACGGGCTGTCCGTCAATATAAATCTGACCCTTGTCCATCTTGTAGATGCCGAACATGCACTTCATAAGAGTGGATTTTCCCGCTCCGTTCTCGCCCATCAGAGCATGCACATGTCCGCTCTTGAGCTGCAGCTGGGCATTGTCCAGAGCCTGAACTCCGGGAAAGGCCTTGCTTACATTCTTCATCTCAAGCAGATATTCCGACATTTGGTTCCTCCGTTTAGGAAAAATATAATAAAAGACGGGCAAGGCGTACGCCCGCCCGTCTGTCTCAAACCGAAAGGTTCAAGCTTATTTGACCATTACGTAGTCAACCCAGTAGTAGTTGTTGATTGCCTTGCCGTTGAGAAGTTCAACTGCAACATCAACTGCCTTGTGGGACTGTCCGATGTGGTCATTGAGGACTGTACCGGTCATTGTTCCCTTCTTGACCATTTCAACACACTCGTCAAGAGCATCAACACCGACAAGGTAGATGTCCTTACCGACTGTTCTTCCGGCTGCCTGGATTGCTGCTGCGGCACCGAGTGCCATGGCGTCGTTGTTACAGAAAACAACTTCAACCTGCTTGCCGAACTTTGCAAGAGCGTTGGCGCAGAGCTCCTGACCCTTTGCCTGTGCCCAGTTACCTACCTGGTCATCCAGACACTTGACCTTGATGCCGTTGTCTGTCAGGTACTTGATTGAGAACTGTGTTCTGTACTGAGCATCGATGTTCTCGGGGTCACCCTCGATCATGATGTAAGATACAACACCGTCTCCGTTGACATCGCCCTTGTTGGGGAGCTCAGCAATGATTCTGCCCTGGAAAGAACCGGACTGTCTTGCGTCAGCACCGACATAGCAGACCTTTGCATTCTTGAGGATGCCTTCATACTGCTCATCAAGAGTCTTGCCGTTCTTGTCTTAAGCAAGGGGCTCTCTGTTGATCAGGACAAGGGGGATGCCTGCTGCAACAACCTTGTCAATCATTGCATCTGCTGAAGATGTCTGGACAAGGTTCAGAATGATAACATCCATACCCTGGGTAATGAAGTTATCAATCTGGTTTGACTGCTCGGCCATGTCGTTCTTGCCGTCAACCATTGTAATGGCATACTTCACATTTTCTGTCTCGAGAGAAGCGAAATAAGAAAGAATCTCGTTTCTGTAGAGGGTCATGAAGTTGTCATCAAACTGATAGATTGCCACACCGACTTTATAAGTCTTGGGACCTGTTGACTCTTTTGCACCGTTTGCAAAAACGCCGGTTACGATTACTGCTGCAATCAGCATTACCATTAATACTTTTTTCATTTCATAAACCTCCTGAAGTGAAATAGTTTTCCGAACCAAGATAATTCTAAGTCACGGAAATTCAGTTGTAAATGTTTGAAACTGCAGAAATCCATATTATTTTTGCTTCAGATTGTGCGTATGCCAAGTGCCGGAAGGCGTCTCACCCCCACTGCTGTACAACAACCCTCTCCGAAAATGCCTTCCATTTTCTGTGAATACTCCCCTACTGCATCAATAGAAACGTATGCCTGGATTGTTCCGGCAAAGCCTCCGCCCTGGAGTCTGCAGGCTCCGTTTCTGCCCAGAAAATGCTCAGATGCCGCAAGGGCCACTGAAAGACCCTGCTCATTTGGGGCTGAGGGACTGTACAGATTCTGAAGGAACATTGCGGATGACTTCCCGCATTCTCTTACAACATCAAGATATGCATTAAAATCTCCTGCCTTGAGGGCGCCTATCATGGCATCAACCCTGAGGTTTTCCTCATAGAAATGCATGGCACGCAGAACAGCCCTGTCGTTTTGGAGAAAGGCCCTCACCTCATGAATGTTTTCATAGAATAGACTGCAGTCCAGCTCTCCCAGACAGGGCTTTGAGAAGAAAGCGGCAACACTCTTCATCTCAGCTGGAATTGAGGCATAGTCAGCAGTCAGGTCTGCATGTGAGCCGCCTGTATTCACAATCACAAGGGTGTAGCCGTAGGAGGCAAAATCAGAGTCAACAGGCGTGATGACCGGCACCGCAGCATTTTTAAAATCTATTCCCACAATACCGCCGTTTGCGCAGGCAATCTGGTCCATAAGTCCGCACGGCTTTCCGAAATAGTTGTTCTCAGCCTCCTGCCCCATAATGGCAATCTCGGTTGTGGAGAACCTTCCGCCGTTGAAAAGCTCATTGAAGACCGTTCCTATCAGTACCTCCACGGACGCGCTGGAACTGAGTCCGCTTCCTGCCAGCACGGAGGACGCAACATTTGCGGAAAACCCTCCTGACCTACCTCCTCTATTTATGACTGATGCGGCAATTCCCCTGATAAGCGATGCCGTAGTCTCCCTCTCCCGCTCCACCGGAGCAAGGTCTGAAATGTCAATGACAACAGGCTTGAAACCCCTGCTGTGGAACACCACGGTGTTGTCAGTGTTTGCGTGAACGGCTGCAATTGTATCAAGGTCTATGGCAGATGCCAGAACGCGTCCCAGGTTGTGGTCAGTGTGGTTTCCGCCCAGTTCTGTTCTTCCTGCCGCAGAGAAAAGCATCTCTGTCCTCTGTCCGAAGATTTTCTCATGCTCAAGGCCCAGATCCCTGAACCTCTGCTCATATTTGCTGTAATCTTTTTGTTTTCCGTAAAGTCCGGCGTAATCCATCAGAATCTCCCCTTGTAAGTATAACACATACATCTGAGAAAAACCGTTATAGTACGCAGAATACTATCCCGCAGGTATCATAAATCACCCGAAAACAGGCCG